>JAHDBO010000118.1 GCA_020630355.1 Saprospiraceae bacterium | reverse complement strand
GCTTAACGCAATACTTTAATTCAGCATCTGTTTCTGGAAAAGTAGGTACTGATGAGGAGTTTGCTACTGTTCAGTATCACCACACGATTGGGGTTTACCAAGGGGACGATAAGAAAACCATGGTGGATGAGATTGAGGTGATGCCGATGAGAGAAGGTTATCAAGGAGGTTTGACAGATCGTTCTGTTCTTTTCCATGGTGATGTGAAAGAGGCTGAGGCAGTAGGCGCACAAATCAAGAAATTTAGAAATAAAGCCAATGAGTTGAACTCGTTCACGCTTTATCCTGGATACGACGATATGTATAAGATGGGACACCACTGGGGTATGTCCATCGATATGAATGCTTGTACGGGTTGTGGTGCATGTACCGTAGCTTGTATGGCAGAGAACAACGTTCCTGTTGTTGGTAAGACAGAGGTACACCGTCACCACGAAATGACTTGGTTAAGAATTGACCGTTATTTCTTCGGTGATATTGATAATCCAAATACGGCTTATCAACCAGTAATGTGTCAGCACTGTGATAATGCACCTTGTGAGAATGTTTGTCCAGTAAATGCGACGAACCACAGTTCAGAAGGATTGAACCAGATGACTTATAACAGATGTGTAGGTACTCGTTATTGTGCAAACAACTGTCCGTACAAAGTAAGACGTTTCAACTGGTACGATTATACCACTGCTGATTTATTCCCATCTAATGAGCCATTAGTAAATGGAGAAACTATTCCATTTGGTGCGGATAACCTGACTAGAATGGTCTTGAACCCAGACGTAACGGTTCGTTCAAGAGGGGTCATCGAGAAGTGTAGCTTCTGTGTACAGCGTATCCAAGAAGGTAAGTTGACAGCGAAGCGTGAAGGTAGAAAGTTGAGAGATGCGGATGTACGTTCAGCTTGTCAAACCGCTTGTCCTACTGGTGCAATCGTGTTTGGTGACATGAACAACAAAGCAGGAGAATTGTCTAAGGCACAAGCGAATCCATTGGCATACAGATTATTGGAAGAAATAAACGTCCAGTCATCTGTCACTTACAATGCGAAGTTGGTGAACAAGGACGATGCTTTAGCATAGAACCGTCAAAAAATAAGTTCACGATTTTTGGTTAAAAAGCGTAGGAAAAGTGATTGATAATGAACTTTTTCAAGCTATTCACCAAAATCATAATCGTGAGTTAGTTTTTTGACCAACATCAAGTAAAATAATTTCAGGTCCTGAACCTGATTAGATATAGTTCTGAAATATTTTGGCGAAAGCCATATTATAATATTCTAAAAAGAAAAAGATGAGCGCAGTAGTCTCACGTATTCGGGAACCATTGATTGAAGGGAATAAATCCTATCATGATATTACGGAAGACCTAATCAGCCCAACGGAGAAAACGCCAAGTTTGGCGTGGGTCATAGGGTTGATATTGTCTTTAAGTTTCTTGACCTTCGGAGTGTTTTGTATTGCTTGGACCATCTGGTTCGGTATCGGTGCATGGGATTTGAACCGTACGATTGGATGGGGTTGGGATATTACCAACTTCGTTTGGTGGATTGGTATCGGTCACGCAGGTACATTGATTTCAGCGATTTTGCTGCTTTTCCGCCAAAAATGGCGTACGGGGGTAAACCGTGCAGCAGAAGCGATGACGATTTTTGCCGTTTTATGTGCCGCTCTTTTCCCAGGCATACACGTAGGGCGTGCATGGGTCGTGTTCTACTTCTTCCCTTATCCAAATACTAGAGGGCCATTATGGGTGAACTTCAATTCACCGCTTCTATGGGACTTATTTGCGATTTCTACTTATTTCACGGTATCCTTATTGTTCTGGTACACAGGTTTGGTACCTGATTTTGCTACAGTGAGAGACCGTGCAAGTGGTGTCCGTAAGAAAATATACAACTTCTTGTCCTTTGGTTGGACGGGTTCTGCAAAGCACTGGCAACGTTGGGAGTCTTTATCCCTTGTCTTGGCAGGTTTGGCAACGCCACTCGTACTTTCAGTACACACGATTGTAAGTTTCGATTTCGCCACATCAGTCATTCCAGGATGGCACACCACGATTTTCCCTCCTTACTTCGTAGCAGGGGCGATTTTCTCTGGTTTCGCAATGGTATTGACCTTGATGATTATCACTAGAAAGATTCTGAATCTTCAAGAATATATCACTATCACGCACATTGAATCTATGAACAAGGTCATCTTGTTGACAGGTACAATTGTAGGGGTAGCTTATTTGACGGAGTTGTTTATCGCTTGGTACTCCGGTTATGTATATGAGCAATTTGCTTTCTACAATAGGGTATTCGGACCTTATTACTGGTCTTACATCGGTATGATGTCTTGTAACGTACTAGCTCCTCAGATTTTCTGGTCGAAAAAATTACGTCGTAGTATATTTTGGACATTCTTCATGTCTATCTTTATCAATATCGGGATGTGGTTTGAGCGTTTCGTGATTATTGCAACGACATTGGCTAGAGATTATTTGCCATCAAGCTGGAGTTGGTATGACCCAACTTGGGTAGAGATTGGTATTTACTTGGGGACAATGGGTATTTTCTTCACGTTATACTTAGTATTTACTAGAGTTGCTCCAGTGGTAGCAGTAGCTGAAGTTAAGTCTATATTGAAATCTTCAGGAGATCAATATATTGGACCAAATGCACACGCGCATCACCACGACCATGCTCCTGTAGCAGCGAAAATGGATTTTGCGGCAGCATCAATGGTTGACGATACGGCAGCAAAAATGGCGGCAGCAGCACCTGTACTAGCAGCGGCAGCTTCTGAAGTGAGTGCCCCAGTTGCAAGTGTTCAAGATGATTTAAAGAAAGTGGAAGGCATCGGACCGAAGATTGAGCAGTTGTTGAAAGCGGCAGGTGTGAATACATTTGCGCAGCTTGCAGATGCTAAAGTTCCGTTCTTGAAGAGTGTGCTGGAAGAAGCTGGTAAGCGTTTCCAGATGCATGACCCAACAACTTGGCCTGATCAAGCTCGTATGGCAGCAGAAGGAAAATGGGAGGAATTGAAGAAGTGGCAAGACGAGTTGGACGGAGGGAAACTGTAGCGTAAAGCCCATAGGTAAAAGATAAATTATTAGTCTCTGGGACGATGTAATAGCAGAATTATTCACTTTGCATTATCCACTATTAATTATAAATCATGTCAGCTAATAAAGAAGTATTGTTTGGATTATATGATGACGAGGTGGTCATGATGGATGCTGTTAAAAAAGCAAAGGAAGACCACTTGGACATCATGGATGTATATACACCATTTCCAGTACACGGTTTAGACCCTATTTTGGGATTATCAGAGTCAAGGTTGCATATCGCAGGTTTTGTGTTTGGTGCACTAGGGACCTTGACGGCATTCTTGTTCATGACTTGGGTGTTTACAAGGGATTGGCCTGTGATATTTGGGGGTAAGCCATATTGGTCTGTACCTGCTTTCATTCCGATTACGTTTGAGTTGACGGTATTGTTTGCTTCAATCGGGATGGTGGTAACGTTCTACACGATTTGTGGCTTAGGTCCTGGTGTGACAAGCCCTTGCTTGGATGAGCGTATTACGGATGATAAATTCTGTGTCGCATTCAATACGGATGGGTATTCAGAAAGTCAAATCGACAACTTGAAGCGATTCTTTAGCAATACAGGCGCTTCGGAAGTGCATACAAAAGTGATTTAACTTTTATAATAGAAGAAATCAAACAGAAATTATTAGAAATATTTTGGCCAGAGGATGTTTTAATACATTCAAAATTTCCCAAAAGGGATGCCTTGGGCGCAAAATTATTCATTCATAATTAAGTATAATGAATAAGCAATTCATACAAATACTATCAACCGCTGTATTAGGATTGGTCTTAGTTGGCTTCAATTCTTGTGGTTCTGCGGGAAAAAACGATAGAGGGGTGGAGTACATGCCTGATATGTTTCACTCTGTGGCTTATGAAGCCAATACCTATGTAGATTATTCCTACAACGTGTGGAACGATGAGGGGCAGCGTGTTTTTTCTAGAGAGGAGTTGTCTAGGCCACGTAAACCAGTTGGAGGAACGATTGCAAGGGGTTTTGCAGGGGCGATGGCTGCTAAGACGCTTTCTGAAAGAGATGCTGCCTTGGCTCAAATGCAAGGTATCGGTACAAATACAGTAGCAATCCCAGTTAATGGAGCTGTACCTTACTACTATGGTGACACGGAGGAAGAAAGAACGCGTGCTACCGCTGAGCTTCAGATGAACCCATTCCCTATTACAAGAGAAGGATTGGCTAGGGGCAAGGATTTATACAATGTGAATTGTGGTATTTGTCACGGGGAAAAAATAGATGGAAACGGTTGGTTAGTCGCTGAAGAAAATGTGAATGCCAAATACCCAGCACAACCTGCTATCCTAAACTCAGATGAATTTATCAGTGCATCCAATGGTCGTTACTATCACTCTATCTATTATGGTAAAAATGTAATGGGGTCTTATAAGGATAAATTGTCTTACGAAGAAAGATGGCAAGTGATTCACTACATCCGTTCTTTGCAGGCAAAGGAGAAAGGCTTGCAATATGATAATAAAATGAATACCCTAAATGACTGGGCTGTTCCTGGTGGACCTGATGGAAAGGATTTGGCAGAAAATAAATTGGCTCAAAGTGCGGTTGCTATTTTCACTGCTGATACTTCGGTAGAAGCACCAAAAGATTCAATGGAAGCAAGAAGTGCCAACACACTAGAATTGAAGAATGTATTCTTTGAAACTGGAAAAGCCACGTTGAAAAAAGAATCTAAAGAGGAGCTAGACATCCTTGCATTATTATTATCTACCTATCCGAATGTTAAGATAGAGGTATCTGGTCATACGGATAGCGATGGGAATGATGCCTCCAATATGTCTTTATCGAATAGTAGAGCGGAGGCAGTAAGGGCATATCTAGAGGCTGCTGGAGTAGCCAACGATAGGATGCTAGCCAAAGGTTATGGTGAAACACTGCCTGTCGCTAGTAATGAAACAGACGAGGGAAAAGCTCAAAACAGAAGAACAGAGTTTACTATTTTGAGTAAATAATATTATAACTAGACAATACATTTTTGGCGAAAGCCAATAGTAAATATAAGCGTACAACATGAACCAAAAGTTCGTATTCGAAGCAAAACAAAAAACAGTCCTAGGAGGATTGATGATTTTGGGTGCTGTCTGCATGCTACTGACCTATTTTATGGGTGGAGATTATGCACACATGCGTTTTTGGACGAATTACCTGCACAATACGGTATTCTTCCTGGGAATTGGCTTCTTGGCCACCTTCGTAATGGCTTGTAAAATCTTGGCTTACTCAGGATGGCACACTACATTCAAGAGGATTATCGAAGCCATAACGATGTATTTGCCGATTGGATTGGCATTGCTATCTGTTGTTATTGTAGGGATTTTCTTGCATTGGCATCATTTATATCATTGGGCAGATGCGGAGGCAGTAGCAAATGATGAATTGTTGCAAGCCAAAGCACCATTTTTGAATAAATGGTGGTACACGCTAGGCTCTTTCATCATTGTGGGTATGTGGGCAGCTTTTGCCTATGGTTTCAGGAGGTTGTCTTTGAGAGAAGATAAAGAAGGGAATGATGAAAACTTCACGCTACACAGAAAATCAAGAGTTTTGGCAGCCTTCTTTTTGCCATTAGGTGGTTTCTCTAGTGCGGCGATGATTTGGTTGTGGATTATGTCAATTGATGCACACTGGTATAGTACGATGTTCGCTTGGTATACAACAGCAAGTTGGTTGGTGTCTTGTATTGCTATCATCATCTTGATGATTATCTACTTGAAATCAAAAGGGTATTTGGATGTAGTAACCAATGAGCACGTGCATGACCTTGGGAAATACTTATTTGGTTTCTCTGTATTTTGGACATATTTGTGGTTCTCTCAGTATATGTTGATTTGGTACTCAAACGTGGGGGAAGAGACGGTTTACTTCCGTGAAAGAATAAGAGATTATCCTGTTTTGTTCTATGGGAATTTAATCATCAACTTCGTATTACCATTTCTGATTTTGATGCGTAATGAGACGAAACGTAAGTTTGGTACAATAGGTTTTGCGTCAGTATTAGTATTATTTGGTCACTGGTTTGATTTCTTTAATATGATAAAACCAGGTGCTTTATTGGCAGCGAAGGAACACGCAATGCACCATGGAGGTGGTCATGATGCTGGAGGTCATGATGCACACGGTTCTTTGATTGAAAACGGTGAGGCGTATGCACAATTGACTGGAGGTGGTCACGAAGGGCATGGAGAAGGAATGAGTCATGGTGATTTGATACACGCTACTGATTTCCAGATGGGATTTGATATTCCTGGTTTGTTAGAAATTGGTACGATGTTAGGCTTCGGTGCTTTGTTCGTATGGGTGGTGTTCAGCGCACTAGCGAAAGCAAATCT
>JAHDBO010000117.1 GCA_020630355.1 Saprospiraceae bacterium | reverse complement strand
TATGGTTTAATTTTATTTCAATCATACTAAATCCCCCAAAATGCTTACTAAGACATACCTCAAAGAGCTCGTCTATCAAGTCAATGGAGCTGCAATTGAAGTTCATAAGGCACTTGGCCCTGGTTTACTAGAAAGTGTATATCATAGATGCATGAAACACGAACTTAATGAAAGAGGTATCCTTTATCAATCCGAGTTAGTTGTCCCAGTGAATTACAAAGGCTTGGAAGTGGAAGCAGAATTAAGATGTGATTTGTATATAGCTGAAGTATTGCCTGTAGAACTAAAAGCAGTTGATTCTATTCACCCTATACATGAAGCACAAATCTTGACCTATATGAAATTATTGCGTGCCCCCTTAGGGTTGATGATCAACTTCAACGTCAGTCATATCTTCAAACAAGGTCAAAAAACTTATGTCAATGAGCTTTACAAAGCCCTAGAAACCTAAACATTATACCCTATTTTCGGTTAACCAATAAAACCAGTATTATGTCAAGAGCCCAAGTTATCCGTTTATTGCTATTCGCATTGATTATTTTGATGCCTGTCTTTTTACTGACGGGTACTTTTTCTAGCCTTTTTCTAAATGGTTTTTTGGTGACAATGGGCGCTTTGACGCTGCTCTGGTTGTTGAGTTTAGCCATAAAAGACGCTAGTATCATAGACATTTATTGGGGCTGTGGTTTCGTGATAATTGCTTGGTTTTATGCCTATTCAATAGGTTTTGAAGAGCTTGGTGTAAGAGGACAAGTACTCCTAGGCATGATTTCTCTTTGGGGCTTACGCCTAGGTGCTTACCTCGCTAAACGAAACCTAGGTAAAGGAGAAGATTTCCGTTATGCCCAATGGCGAAAAGACAATGGTCAAAAATGGTGGTGGCTTTCTTTCTTCAGGGTCTTCCTTTTGCAAGGTGCTTTATTATGGATTATCTCTTCGATATATGTTCCTGCCTTTTCAGTTGGAGGTGGATTGACTTGGTTAGAATATCTGGGTATTGGATTATGGGCAGTTGGTTTTTTCTTTGAGGCGGTTGGTGATTATCAGATGATGTCATTCAAGTCAAACCCAGATAATAAAGGAAAAGTGATGGATAAAGGCCTGTGGAAATATACACGCCACCCCAATTATTTTGGGGATGCACTGCTTTGGTGGGGCTTTTTCTGTTTCTGCTTAGCGCACCCAGATGGATTGCAATACTTGTACGCACCTGCTTTGATGACCTTGCTTTTGGTCAAGGTTTCGGGCGTGGCGATGTTGGAGCGTACGCTCAAACAAACAAAGCCGAAGTACGCAGACTACATCCGTCGTACCTCGGCTTTCATTCCGATGCCGCCTAAAGATTAGATTGTAGACATTAGTATTTCGATATTAGATTTACAATAATCGAAAACAGCATAATGTCTAATTCAAATTAGGAGTCATTCCTATTTTCTTGCTTATCGCAAAACATTCTTACCCCAGTAAATAGCATTCTCTCCTAGTTCTTCTTCGATGCGAAGCAACTGATTGTACTTTGCAATACGGTCAGAGCGGGAAGCAGAGCCTGTCTTGATTTGCCCTGTATTCAATGCAACAGCCAAATCTGCAATGGTCGTATCTTCTGTTTCACCAGAACGGTGAGACATTACAGACGTAAAACCACTTCTAGTCGCTAGGTTCACCGCATTGATAGTCTCCGTCAATGAGCCAATTTGGTTGACTTTAATCAGTATAGAATTGGCGGATTGCTCGTCGATACCTCTCTGCAAGCGAGTTGTATTCGTTACAAATAAATCATCCCCTACTAGCTGCGTACGATTGCCGATGCCTTTGGTCAATTCCGCCCATGCTGCCCAATCATCTTCATCTAGTCCATCCTCAATGGATACAATCGGATATTTTTTCACCCAATCGCTCCAGTAGCTGACCATCTCGGAAGAGGTCAACTTATCGCCTGTTGATTTATGAAAATGATAGACTTTTTCTTTTGCATTATAGAACTCAGAAGCAGCAGCATCCATTGCGATGAACATATCTTCCCCTGGTCGGTAACCTGCTGCCTCGATTGCTTGCATCACCGTCTCAACCGCTTCCACGTTTGATTTGATATTCGGTGCAAAACCACCTTCGTCCCCTACGTTAGTAGAATAGCCTTTTCCTTTTAGTACCTTTTTCAAGTGGTGAAATACTTCCACTCCCATCCTCAATCCCTCCTTAAAGGTAGGCGCACCTACAGGCATAATCATAAACTCCTGAAAGTCGATGCTATTGTCTGCGTGCGAGCCACCGTTTAGGATATTCATCATCGGTACAGGCAGCACGTTCGCATTCACACCGCCAACATAACGATATAAAGGTTGTCCCGTTTCTTGGGCAGCTGCTTTAGCTACTGCCAGAGAAACCCCAAGGATGGCATTGGCCCCAAGCTTCGCTTTGTTATGAGTCGCATCCAAATCTATCATGATTTGGTCAATCAAGTTCTGATTTTCGACTGGCAAACCAATCAGCTCGTCTGCGATATCCGTTTCTATATTCTCAACAGCTTTTAGAACTCCTTTACCTAAATAACGTCCTTTATCTTGATCCCTCAATTCTACCGCTTCATATTTTCCAGTGGATGCACCAGAAGGAACAGCAGCTCTTCCAACTGCTCCATTGGTCGTTAAGACTTCTACTTCAACGGTAGGATTCCCTCGGGAGTCTAGGATTTCCCTAGCACTAATATCTAATATTGTACTCATTTAATTTCCTTTAAATTTTCTTGAATAATCAAATATAATCGAGCTGTTTAATTCTGAGCCATTAAGTTTACGAAATCATCGAAAAGGTAACGGGCATCGTGCGGGCCAGGAGAGGCTTCGGGGTGGTATTGTACCGAAAAAGCTTTTTTACCTTTTACTCGAATCCCTTCAATTGTCTCGTCGTTTAGGTTTTTATGTGTTATTTCCACCTTATCCTGATTCGCTAAAATTGCATCTGGACTGACACCAAAGCCATGATTCTGGCTCGTTATTTCACAAGAACCTGAAATTATATTTTTGACTGGGTGATTGATACCTCTATGCCCGTGATGCATCTTATAGGTAGGAATATCTACTGCTCTTGCTAGAATCTGATGTCCTAGGCATATTCCAAAAAGTGGTTTATCTTCTTCCAAAATCGCCTTGGCGGTATCGACAGCGTAGTCCATTGCACCGGGATCGCCAGGTCCGTTCGAGAGAAAGAAACCATCAGGTTTGAATGACTGCAATTCTTTAAAAGAAGTCTTGGCAGGAAACACTTTTACGTAGCAGTTCCTACTTGAAAAACAACGTAAGATGTTTTCTTTTATTCCAAAATCAAGTGCTGCTACTCTATAGCGAGCTTGAGGGTCACCATAAGCATAAGCTTCCTCTGTACTTACTTTAGATGCCAATTCCAAGCCTTCCATTGAAGGTACTTTATCCAATTGCTTTTTTAGTTTCTTGACATCATGTTCCTCCGAAGAGATAATACAGTTCATTGCTCCCTTATCTCGAATGTGACGAACAATTGCTCTAGTGTCAACATCACTAATCCCGACTAGTCCTTCCCGCTCAAAATAATCTTGTATGGCGTCATCTGCCATTGGGCGAGAATATTCATTGGTGTAGTTTTTACAAATCAGCCCACCAATTTTGACGTCACCAGACTCCGTATCGGCTTCTTTTGTACCATAATTCCCTATATGGGCATTAGTCATCACCAAAACTTGGCCATAATAAGAAGGGTCTGTGAAGACTTCCTGATAACCTGTCATCCCTGTATTGAAGCACAACTCACCTGTAGTGGTGCCTATTTTACCTAAGGATTTACCTTTGAAAACCGTTCCATCTGCCAGAAGCAAAATGGTAGGAACTTGCTGAAGTTTGGACATATTCAATCGATTATTTTGCTCAATAATAAATTTAAATAGGGTTTTTTCGTACAAAAACTACGCAAAGATAGAGTAGATTTCGTTTTTTATGGCTTATTTGAATTTCGATTTAAAAATCAATAGTTTCTACTTCTGTTTAGCTCCCATACCTATTTTTTTAGGGGTACTGTTCTATCAAACCTTATATTTTTTGGTTTCATAGATAGAAAAAGGGGCAACATCCCAATGGATGAAGCCCCTAATTATTTTTATTTGGAAGGTATCTTTAGCATTATTCTTCGCTTGATGCTTCCGTTGTATCTTGTGTACCCTCTTCAGATGTCGTCTCTTTGGATTTCTTTCTTCTACCTCTTCTTGTTCTACTCTTCTCCGTACCGCCTTCGCTACTAGTAGTCGACTTACCAGAGTATGTTTCGTTGAAATCAACCAGTTCGATTATTGCCATTTCCGCACCGTCTGAACGACGGAATCCTAACTTGATCACACGTACATAACCACCAGGTCTATCACCTACTTTACTGGCAACTGTACCAAACAATTCTTTTATTGCTTCTTTGTTTTGCAAGTAGCTGAATACAACTCTTCTTGAATGTGTCGAATCTGACTTCGCTTTTGTTACTAAAGGCTCGAAGTACTTCCTCAAGGCTTTCGCTTTTGCCAAAGTTGTTTTGATTCTCTTGTGCGTAATCAAAGCAATCGACAAGTTACTCAAAAGTGCTTTTCTGTGAGAAGCTGTCCTACCCAAATGGTTGAACTTTTTACCGTGTCTCATTTCTGATTGATTTAAAAAATTAAAAACTTCGCAACACCAACTCTAGGGGAATCCACAGGCTTGTCCTTGATTTAGAGTTTGTAATTGCAGCCCCTTTCGGGAAATATTGCCTGAATTTTGAATTAACTGTTGGTCTTTAGTCATTAGCATAAAAAAGCAAAAGACCAATATCCAAAAGCCAATCTATTCTTCGTCCAATTTGTACTTAGACAAGTCCATACCGAAAGTCAATCCTTTCTCCATCAACAACTCTTCTATTTCCACTAAAGATTTTTTACCAAAGTTTCTAAACTTCAATAATTCGTGGGTATCGTACTTCACCATTTCTCCTAGAGAATTGATTTTTGCCGCCTTTAAGCAGTTGTAAGCACGTACAGAAAGGTCTAAATCTTCAAGAGAAGTTTTCAACAACTTACGCATGTGTAGGATATGCTCATCTACGATATCATCCTCTTTAGTTGTTCCTGTTTCGAATGTGATATTCTCATCAGAAATCAACATCAAGTGCTGAATCATGATTTTTGCCGCTTCTTTAACTGCGTCTTCAGGGTGGATTGTTCCATCCGTTTTCACATCAATAATCAATTTCTCGTAATCCGTACGTTGTTCCACACGCGTGTTTTCCACTTTGTACGCCACGTTTTTGATTGGCGTATAAATAGCGTCAATTGGGATTACACCGATTGGGGCATCTTTTGGAAGATTTTCATCAGCAGGAACATAACCACGACCCTTGGTCACTGTCAACTCCATTTCCAAGTTAACGAATGGCTCCATGCGACAGACCAGTAGGTCTGGGTTCATTACTTTAAACACATTGGTGTGCTCTTCGATATCACCAGCACGGAACTCTTCCCTACCGCTGATCGTCAAATATATTTTCTCATTTTCAACATCTTCGTCCGCAATGAGCTGCTTCAAACGAATCTGCTTCAAATTTAGGATGATTTCAACAACATCCTCTACTACACCTCTAATGGAAGAGAACTCATGCTCTACACCTGCGATACGTACCGCTGAAATCGCAAAACCTTCCAAAGAAGACAACAAAACCCTTCTCAAAGAGTTACCGACCGTTTGACCAAATCCTGGTTCTAATGGCTTAAACTCAAAAGTCCCTTCAAAGTCAGTTGACTTCTGAAGCAATATCTTATCTGGCTTCTTAAAATTGAGAATACTCATTTATTTTACTTTGATATTGTAAGAAAAGGATATATATACAAAAAGGTTTGACAACCAACATGCGCTGATTGTCAAACACTCTTGATTTCTTTTATTATTTAGAGTACAATTCGACGATTAGCTGCTCGTTGATGTTCTCAGGAATTTGTGCCCTTTCTGGATATTCCATGAAGATTCCTTCATTTTTATCAGGATTCCACTCTAACCAAGGAGATTTTTTAGCATCCCTTTTTGCTGCAACGCTTTCTCTAACAACCAACATTCCTTGTGACTTACCTCTAACGCCGATAACATCACCAGGTCTGCAAGATGCGGAAGGAACATTGTTTACCACACCGTTAAGGACGATATGCTTATGTGAAACCAACTGTCTTGCGGCTCTTCTTGTAGGCGCAATACCTAATCTGTAAACCACGTTATCTAAACGGGACTCCAACAATTGAAGTAAGACTTCACCAGTTACACCCTTCTTACTACTCGCTTTTTCGAATAAATTACGGAACTGGCGCTCTAAGACACCATAGGTGTACTTTGCTTTTTGCTTTTCCATCAATTGTACAGCATAGTCAGAACGCTGCTTTCTTCTTCTAGTGTTACCGTGTTGACCTGGGCCATACTTTCTTCTCTCGAATGATCTATCGAAACCG
>JAHDBO010000116.1 GCA_020630355.1 Saprospiraceae bacterium | reverse complement strand
ATGAAAACAGTATCCATAGTTCCCATTGTCACGCTTCCATTATCACTATTGAAATCATCACCACCAGAAGCCACTAAAATAAGCGAGTAGCTATTCAAATCAGCAGCACAAGACTTTGCAACAATCATTATGCTTGGAAGCTTGTTTTCTATAACTTCAAAAGGTACTCGCTCACTGACACAGTTAGTGGCATTAATATCAAAATATTCTACTTGGTATGTTCCTGCTTGATCGGCTTGTATGCTGGTTGCTCCATTCGCAATTTGGCTTCCGCCAAAATACCAATTGGCATTGAGACCACTAGGAGGATTTAGCGTTGCTAGAGGGATAGATGTTCCGCTACAATATTCTATATTGGAAATACTAGGAGCAGCGATACTAGGACAAGTACATTCTGGAGCTTCTACAGTCGTCTGGAAAATACAGCTGGTACTTGAGTTTTCATATTGGATAAAGACAGAGCTGCCTGAATTGATATTGCTAATGAAAATGGTGTCCAACATCCCAGAAGCAACAGTACCTGCCGATGCTTGTAAATCATCTCCTCCGTTGGCTAGAGCCACTATTGTATAAGTACTCAAATCAGCCGAACAAATTTTGTCGACTGTGGTAAATGTAGGCGTAGGATTAATGGTCAAATTAATGGCTGTTCTAGCACTTACACAGTCGGTAAGGGGGTCAAGGGCTTCTGCATAGTAAGTGCCAGCCATTGAGGGGGTATAGCTCAGCGTATTTTGAGCCAGTGCCGTGCCTCCGCTCATCTCGTTATACCAGTTGACTTCAAGGCCGCTTCCTACGGTGACCGCTAAAGCTGGAATGGTCTGATTGTCGCAAATGTCAATATTTGAACCAGAAGGGGGCGTAATCGTTGGACAACTACAATCTGGGCTACTTTCTGAATAGCTGGCTCTACAAGAACTTACCGTATTGATGACATCAAACGCAGCAAGGGTATTTTCCGTGATATTTTCTATTCTAAATCTGGTCGCATTGATTTGGGTGGTATTTCCAGAACTGGTGAAAATATCATCCCCATTGGTAATTTCTATTTCTATAAAATAAGTCTCCAAAGAGGCCTCACAGCCTTTGTCGACCAAGGTATAATTAGGGCGAACATTTTGACTGACCTCAACCGTGTTGGAAGTGCTTGTACTACAATTGGCATCGATCAGCGAAACAGCGGAGTAAGTGCCTGTTGCCGCATTATTGATAGTGAAATTAGCATTTGGAATACCCGTTTCTGTAAAAGTATTTGTACCATCTGTATAAGTCAAGCTAAAAGGAGCAGTACCAATCAATGTGAAAATAATATTGGGCAATGGGTCATCATGGCAGACCATGCCGCCTCCCGACACGGAAACACTTGGAAGCACCACTCTGGTAACGAACATGGCGGAGGCTTCGCTTTCGCAAATACCGTTGACGGCGGTAATCCATAGTCGAGTTGTATCTCCGATACTTGGGGCAGGGTCATAACTGGTGCCACTGCTCAGTAAATTGCTGAGGCTTTCATCACTGTAAAAATTAAAAGTACTGCCTTGGTCGCTCAGATTGATTTCCGTGCTGCCTTCATTTCCACAAAGAGAAATATTGTCGAGCCTTGGAGCATCTGGCACGCTCACTGTTGTAACCATAGTCGTAGTGCTGGAGCTGACTTGACAACTGTTATTGTTAGCGTTGTTTGCTTGGTAACTAAACTCGGTATCTGAAGTTAAAGCGGCGGTGTTAAATGTAATTGTGCCCCCATTTCCCGAAAGGGGAGTTCCTACAATAGCACCATCAACATACAAACTATATTCAACATCGTTCTCAGTATTTTGAATCGTTATATCGACGGCATCCCCAATGCAAACCTCATTACTAGAGGCATTAAGCGTTAGATTCGCATCAGGAATAGGACTGACCACAACTTGTGTATTGGTACTAGAGGAGGAAGCGCAACTGCTTACAGCAGAATCGGTCGCTGTATAGCCAATCGTTGCCGTACCACTAAGTCCAGAAACGACAAAGGTTAGCGTTCCGTCATTACCATTTTGAGGTGTCCCAATCTCTGCACCTCCATTGGTCAATTGATAAACTACACCTGTCGCTGTATTTTCAATCGTAACACTAGCGTTTTCTCCTGCACAAATACTAGGCGTACTTGTATCTATGACTAGGTTTGTGGCAGGTGTAGGAGCGATATTGACCATTACAATATCGTCTAGTTCTATATTACAAGTCGGATTTCCAGTATTGTAAGCTAGCACATTAAAAGCGGTTGAACTTGTCAGAGTACTTGAGGTAAAAGTGAGCGTTCCACCATTCCCGATAAGGGGAGCGCCTATATTAGAATCATCATCATTGTCCCTGATTTGGTATTCCACGCCACTGACGCTGTTTTGTATTTCGATGGTCACCGTGCCCGAGTCACAAAGTTCTGTATCGGAGATGGTCACTTCTATAGAAGCATCGGGAGCTTCACAACAGACGGTTTCTGTAATTGTAATGACATTGGAAGCGGGAGAACTACAACTCCCATCTGTGAATATCAGTGTATAATCCCCAGCTTCAGTGGCTATGTAACTTTGGTTGGTTGCACCTGTGATTTCAATACCATCCATTAACCATTGATAAGCATAGCCCGCAGGTGCAGTTAAATTGGTATTTATAGTTGTTTGGTCAGGCGTACCAGTTCCTGTGGTACAAATATCATTATCGTTGGTGCTGATTGTAGCGGCAGCAGGTGGGCTACACGGGATAGGCGCACAGATTTCCAGAAACACATTATCCACTAAGAAACTGCTGACAAATCGAGCATCAACATTGAGGAAAAAGGTCAGTTGAATATCTTGTCCTTTATATTTTAATAAATCAATATTTCCACTATTGACAAAACCACCTGTATTCGTTTCCCCACATAAATCAAAAATCAAAACTTCTTCTATGGGTGCACCACTACTAGGGAAATCAACGCCAAAGAAAGCATAATCAAACCCACAAAAATCGGCACCACTCAACCGATAATCAAAATTAAAATTAATGGCAGTGGCGTTGGCTGGAAGGCTGACGGGAAGTTGAAGCAAATTCAGGTCACTGTTGACACCCCCAAGGAAAGCGACAGAGTCTCCCGTTGCACCAAAACTGTTTTGAATAATCAAGTCATTTCCGAAAATAGTAGAAATTTCACGCCACCTTGGATTGGCATTTTCGAAGCCACCGTTAATATCAATTGTCTGACAAACTGATGCCTGACAGTCGCCCGTACCGCTAGGGATAACCGTAACATTGATGGTACTGCTAGCAGGCGTATTTCCGAAGCCTAATCCATTGTCTGTGTTTAGGGTGATATTGAAAGTCCCTGAATTGGCAAAGCTTACACTTGGGTTTTGTTGATTAGAGCTGGATAGGCTTGGATTGGAAGAACCAGAAAAAGACCAATTCCAGCTAGATGCATTGACGCTGTTGTCAGTTAGGGTTAGACTATTGCCTTCGCATATAGATACATCGGTAATTGGACTAAAATCGGCGACTGAACCAGCGCAAGGATTGTTGATTTCTGATAAACCTACGGCATACCATGCGTTGACGGTCTGGATATGCTCGTCAGAGCAAGGGTCAAATATAGACGTTGCCGCTGCTATCGTGGCGTTTTTCATTTCATTATAGTCTGCTTCACTTGAGATAGATTGTTGCGCCAGCATGACTATCTTGGCGGCACTATCCCGACCGATGGGACTTAGCGTAAAAGCATCACCGTTGTCATTAATGCCATTAGGAGGTCCGCTAGAGCTGATTTTGCCTTGTGAAAGCATATAAAACCAGTAAGCTAACACGCCACTATTGAAATGGATGCCACCGTTATCGATACCTGAAATCGTGTTTTTCCAGTAGTCTCCTTGGTAAGTATCCGCTCCTGAAAAAGCGTTTGGTGCAGAAATATCTCGGAATGCAATTTTATCAGTAGCGATTTCTTCTCCCAGCAATGTAGGCACTTTATCATCAGCGGCTTGGTCAACATAAAGTAAAGTAGCGTACACCTCGACCATAAAGCCCCAAATATCACTCAGACCTTCATTCAGTGCCCCCGATTCTCCTTCATAGACCAAATCGGAAGCGTACCTGTCAATACCATGACCGTATTCATGTGCCATAATATCTAGGGATACAAAAGGTAGGAAGTCATTGCCATCAGATGCGACGATTCTATCCCCAGGTGACTGGAACTGTGCTTTATCCGTGCCAGCATCATAGTTGGTATAACATTCAATGATGTCGTTATCATCGGCAGCATCTAAATCAAATCTTCTGATTCCATGTTCTGACTGGAAATAGTCATAAGAAACCATCATTGCCCAGTGAGCATCCAAGGCAGATTGGCTGGCGCCGTGCTCAACTTGCGTCCAATTGTTATCATCATCTATCACATCTACGGCACTTGAAAAGACAGTGCCTCCTTGACAGTCTTTGGTGTGAATATTTCTGATTCCATCCAATAATATGAAATCTCCGCCGCTAGGGCTTGTTTCTATTTGTTGGGTGTAAGAACTGAGGAAATTGGTGTACCTAGTTTCTGCTCTTCCTAGGGCTAAATGCTCGTCTGATTGGCTGTCTGAATGAGCTTCATGTTCACAGTGATGACTTGTTTTTTTTCTTTCATTTAAATGGTGGAAACAATCTCTGTTTTGGGGATTGTTCAATAATAATTCTCCAGTGTGCGCATCAATATAAACAAGGCTGCGCTTTGTGCCTGATTCGTTTTGTACATCGAATTTATGGGCAAGGCGACTTTCCTCGGTAGGGGCTGGACGGTACCAATTTTTGACGAAAGTCAATTCTTGCTCATTGGGGTTCAGGATGGTAGCATCATCTCCAATGACGTTTTTGGCTTTTGATGCGGCTTGGCTGCGAGAGAAAGTGGCTTTGGTAGCTGTACCTTTTTTTATTGTGGCAAAAGAATGATTGATATAGTGGATAACATCCTTTTTTATTACCGCTTTTACCTGTCCATGCTCGACTTTGAGACCATTGAAATATTGTTGGAAAGCAATGATTCTAAAATCTTCATAAAGTTGTTTTGAACTGACTTGACGAAGCTCATCGATACCATCTCTCAGAGCGAGTTTTCTTTTTAAAATAGCGTCCAATTGATTGGTCCTAAACGCAGTACCCGTTATTACAGGGTTCAGTTGGATGATGTTGTTTTTACGTTGACTGGGTTTTGATTTAAGGGCTGGAATATTATTAGAAAGCGTTACACGTTTAGAAACGTCAATGTTCTTAACAAGGGTATTGGGTTGCGCCAATAAGTGAATGACTGAAAATACTAAAAGTAAAAGGAATATATTTCTCATGATAAAATTCAATCGAGCTGAAAAAAAACAAGGTTTAAGAGGGCTTATTGACCCCCAAAACTATAGCGTAAATTGATTTCGTGGGTGCTTCCAAAATTTGGACCAAATGTTTGATAGGCATATTCATAGCCATAAGCAACACTAAAGCGGGCATTGTCAAAACCTGCATTTTCAGCGAGGGAAAGCCCTATTTCAACGTGTACTTCCTCACTTGATGCCCAACCTGCACCTATGAAAAAACCATCAACGACTTGTAATCTAACATTCGCATCAATGTTGATGGGGCTATTTGGGATATATTTTACCATAGCAGATGGCTCTATGAAAGTGCTTTCACCAAGATACTTGACCGTACCTAATAGAGCATAAAAGTGTTGGTTTCGCTGCTTTTGGAATTGACCCACCTCTTCCGTAAAGCTTAGGTTCAGACCAAGTACCTGCGGAACTGATAGGCCTGCATAAATATAATCCCCGTCATAATAGCCTCCCCAATCAATATATTGATAATAGAATGCTCCTAAGCCAAGGTCTGGGTAGATTGTACTGACATTGGCCATACCATCGACATAACCTTGTTCTGTGAATTCGATTTCAGATAAATTGATACGATATTGTACAATGCCCCCACTCAAACCAACGGAAACGCCCCAGTTTTCTGGCTCTGAAGAAATAATATAAGAGAAACGACCATAAGCCCCCGAAAAACCCGTCGGGCCGGTTTGGTCGTTGATGAGATAAGCTCCAACATTGATTTTGTTGTCTTGGTTCACCCATGAAAACTTGGCTGCGGCTGTTCTAGGGGCGAAGTCGATACTCGCCCATTGATGCCTATAACTAAACCCAGCAGACATGGTTTGACCATACTGCAAGAAATCCCGTTCTAAAGAAGCAGGGTTGAATATTTCATAATTGTCCCGATACTGATGGAAGAGACCTAATTGTTGTGATTGCGCCTCTACGACGAAGCAAAACGCAATCAAAAATAAGAGCGTACGTTTCATTTAAAGACTCGTTTTTCGAGTTTTTGGCTTGAAAATGGGTAAGAGCAGATAAGGAATGATTCAATAATAAATTTACATTCTTCTACTTGTAAATTTTCCTTTCTACTGCGTTAAAAAGCCTCGTCGATGCTAAGCATCGCCTACGTTTTTTGCCTTGTATAAAGAAAAATATTA
>JAHDBO010000115.1 GCA_020630355.1 Saprospiraceae bacterium | reverse complement strand
GTTTTTGTTGTTGTATCACTTGGGCGTCTTATCTTGGAGATAGTTAATAGGGGATCATTAAGTTATGAATAATTAGATATTGCGCTGTCTTGATTTTGGCAAAACAGTAAGCTGTGAAAGATTGGTTTCAATCTAATATCTAAAGACTAATTACCAAATAATTCCTCTTCCTCCCGTACTTGAAAAATCTAAATCTAAAATTATGCTACGCCCATTGCCTGCATTGGCACTTATCTTATTTGCCGTGCTTTGCTTCTCCGTCCTGAGCTCCTACAAGGGAGAGGATACTAAAGACTCAGAAAAAAAACAAATTAAAACAAAATCTGAACGTTCTTCTCAGGACATCTATGTTCCTCAGAGTGTTCATGCGGTTAGCTTACCGACATCGGCTAATTTTGCGGGCGAGCCGCTTCCGATGGAGCGTTTTGATGCTAAAGAACGCTTGGACAGGGAGCTGTTGCGCAACTCTTACTATCATTCCAATACCATTCTAAATATAAAAAAGACGAAGCGTTTCTTTCCTGTCATAGAGCGTATCTTGGCAGAAGAGGGGCTTCCAGACGATTTTAAATATTTGGCTGTAGCCGAATCAGATCTGAGTAATGCGACTTCTCCAGCAGGCGCAAAAGGCGTCTGGCAATTCATGAAAGGAACGGCAAAACAGTACGGGATGACCGTCAACTCTGAGGTAGACGAGCGGTATCATCTAGAGAAGGCAACAAGGGCTGCTTGTAAATATTTAAAATCACTAAAGAATAAATTTGGCTCTTGGACGATGGCGGCAGCGGCCTACAATGTGGGTGGCAACAAACTGAATAAAGTCAAAACGCAACAATTATCAGATTCTTATTATGATTTGAATTTGAATGTTGAAACGGGGCGGTACGTGTTCCGTATCGTAGCATTGAAGGAGATTCTATCCAATCCTAGCCAGTATGGCTTCTTAGTACAAGACCATCAAAAGTACCCACCGCTCAACAATTACTACGAAGTAGAAGTAGCGGAATCAAATGTGGATTGGGCGGCTTTCGCCAAAAAATACGGCACGAACTACCGCCTGCTCAAAGTATACAACCCATGGCTGATTGCCTCGAAACTGAGCAATAAAAACAAGAAAAAATATCTGATTAGAATCCCGAAATAAGGGAATTGGAGCTTTAGTGGTTTTAGAAGATGGCATCTATCTAAAATCTATTATCTAAAATCTATTATCTAGCTTATGTCCCACTGGGAGCAACTCGTCCGAATAGGCATCATCGGCACTGACAAAGGTAATTTGCCAGAAGAGTTGGTATTGTGGATGAAAAAACAAGGCATTGACACGAAGCAAAACAGGTCCTCAATGTTATTGGATGCGATTGCGATGCAGGCTTCTATAAAAAAGGCGGCAAGGCTTCCAACCGTTCATCAAGGAATGGTAGCCGAACGAGCCGAGCCAGAAACAGCGAGTCTTTGCTCCAATGAAAGTGTACAGCACCTCAATCTAATCTTGGCGGATAAATACGAGGCTGCGCTACCAGAGTTTCTTCATTTATTATCCAAAAACAATAAGATCCTACCACCAGAAAGCTTGCCCGAACTGCTAGGAAGATGTATGAAACATCCACACCTTTGGGTGCATATCGGGAAGCGTATAGGGAAGAGAGGGGCCTGGCTGTTGCGCCAGCATCCAGAATGGAATCAATTGACAGACGAGACAGACTTGGATGCATGGGAGGTAGGGGACAAAGCGAGCCGAATTAAAATCCTAGAGTCCTTGTGTCGGACAAATCCAACTCAAGTAGTGCCACTGCTCACAAAGACTTGGGCACAGGATACCGTTCATCATAAAAAGGCGTTTTTGAATATATTAGCGAAATATCCAGACGAAGCCTACGAGCCTTTTCTCGAAGAACTGTTGGATGACAAACGCAAAGAAATCCGCCTACTTGCTGCTAATATACTGGGCGAGATTCCTAGCAGTCGATTGGTCGAAAGAATGTTTCAGCGACTCGTAAGATTGATAGAGCTGAAAAGTAAGACTTTCGGTAAGTCAAAGTTCAAAATAGAACTGCCTGAAGCAATAGATGATGCCCTTTTGAGAGATGGTCTGAATATTAAAACCCAAGGATTGCAGGCGGGGTTGTTGGCGGCTCGTTTATCCTTTATGCTGAGTATCGTACCACCGCAGCGCTGGGAAGAACATTTTAAACTAAAAAGGGAACAACTACTTGAAATAGCAATTCGGAGCGAGTGGTCAGAAGTGCTGATACAAGGATGGATATTGGCGGCAGCAAAATATCAGAACGAGGCCTGGATGAGCTTGCTGCTAGAGTTTTGGATGGAACATTATGAAAAGGCGGGATGGACTAAGCTAGATATTCAAGCGATTTTTATGGGTTTATCTGATGGTATTTTCAATAAGATAGCCATAAAATACCTTGCTCAAAAAAATGGTTTCATAGAAGAATCCGAGCCTTTGATGCAATTGCTGAAATCTGGAAATCACCTTTGGGAAGATAAGCTGATGCTGCTATTTATCAGCAACATCAAAACTTGGTTGAGCGCACAAGGTTCTCGTTATTGGAGTGGTTGGCATTATAAAGGTATTTTGAATAAAGTGGCTTACACCTGCAATCCTAATTTATACGACATCCTTTGGCGAGACTGGAGCCAATCCCAGACCCTCTGGCAAGGCTGGGAAAAACAAATGACCGAGTTATTTGATGTACTCAAATTTCGTAAGGAAATGCTAGAAAGCCTCAAAGATTAGTAAATTCACCAAATACCAAATATTATGCTCCGTAAAATATCCTCAGATTATGTCTATCCTGTTAGTAGCGCACCTATCAAAAATGGGGTTGTTGTCATTGACGAACAGGGAGAAATCCAAGCACTGGGAAGGCGTGCAGATTACGATGAGAGTGAATTAGAAATCCATCACGGAGCGATTGTGCCAGGCTTTGTGAATGCGCATTGTCATCTGGAACTGTCACACATGAAGGGCAAAGTAGATACGGGAACTGGATTGATTCCTTTTATCAAAAATGTGGTTGCCTTTCGTGAAGTGCCGCAAGAAGAAATCCAAGCAGCCATTATCGCAGCCGATGCAGAGATGCAAGCCGAAGGCATCGTAGCAGTAGGGGATATTTCTAATAAACTGGACACACTTACGTGTAAAAATTCGAGCCCGATACGCTATTATAGCTTTGTGGAAATGTTCGATTTTTTGCAAGATGCCAATGCACAGGATACTTTCGATGCTTACATGGAGGTGTATAGAGCGCAAAGCACAAGCAATGGGAACAAAAAAAGCGGAGTGCCGCACGCCCCTTATTCCGTTTCTAGGAAACTATTTGAGCTCATCAACGAACTCAATCAGGGAGAGGGGACCATCAGTATTCACAATCAAGAAACACCGCACGAAAATGAACTGTTCCGCTCGAAGCGAGGTGGCTTTATAGATTTTTATAAAGGATTCGGGATACCGATGGATACATTCCACGCAAGTGGTAAAAACTCGATTTACTATGCTTTGGCGAATATGGATGCCCGTTGTAAAACCTTGTTTGTCCACAATACAATGACAACAGAGTCGGATATTAGCACGGCTCAAATCTGGTCGGATAAGACTTACTGGGCGACTTGTCCCAACGCCAATCTATACATCGAAAATCGCTTACCGAATTACCAAGCTTTTTTAAATACCGAGGCAAAAGTCTGTATCGGTACGGATAGTTTGACTTCCAATTGGCGGTTGTCGATTTTGGACGAAATGAAAACCATCCATAAATATCAATCTTACATTCCTTTTGAAACTTTATTAGGATGGGCGACGTTAAACGGGGCGGAGGCTTTGGGCTATGAAAACGAGATTGGGTCCATAGAAAAAGGGAAAAAACCAGGATTGAATTTATTGAACCTGAAATCAGGAAAAATCTTATCAAATTCGACGACCGTCGAGAAAATTGCCTGACTTAAAGTTAAATTTCTAGTATAAATCGTCTTTAGGAAACTTTTTGTGCTCAAAAAACGTATTCCTTTTGTAAGAGGACGTATATAAGTTCTTTTTGATAAAAAGTCAAGTTTTTTTATTGAATTGTGTAACTTAAACAGTCTTGTTTACGTATATTCATAAGAATAAATACAAAAAACGATTTATGCGGCAGTTGAAAATTACAAACAAAATCACCGCTCGAGAGAGTTTAGCATTGGATAAATATCTCAATGATATTGGTAAAATTGATATGCTCACAGCAGATCAAGAAGCGGAAATGGCGCGCCGTATTAGAGAAGGTGATCAGAGCGCTCTAGAAAGGCTGACAAAAGCTAATTTGCGATTTGTTGTTTCTGTGGCAAAACAATACCAAAACCAAGGGCTTTCCTTGAGTGATTTAATCAACGAGGGGAATGTAGGCTTAATGAAAGCTGCCAAGCGCTTCGATGAAACCAAGGGTTTCAAGTTCATTTCTTATGCGGTTTGGTGGATACGTCAATCTATCCTACAAGCGATAGTAGAATACTCAAGAATCGTGCGTTTGCCTTTGAATAAAGTTGGCTCTTACAATAAAGTCAATGAGGCCTACCTTTCTTTTGTACAAGAATTTGAAAGAGAACCTACCCATGAAGAACTAGGGGATTTGCTTGGCATGAAGCCCAAGGAAATCCGCAATATGCTCAAAGGCAACGGAAAGCACCTTTCTTTTGATGCGCCGATTTCAGGGGATGAAGGCGCTTCGACAATGCTGGATGTCGTACAAGATGAAAATGGTTTGAAACCAGACGATTCTTTGATGGCACAATCTCTAAAAGACGAGGTAGCACATGGTTTGTCCATTCTTTCTCCTAGAGAAATCGAAGTATTGTCTTCCTATTATGGTCTGAATGGGAATAAATCCCTGACCTTAGAAGAAATAGGGGATTTGTATGGCTTGACAAGAGAGCGAGTCCGCCAAATCAAAGAGCGGGCCATCCGAAGACTAAGAAAGTCTTACAACAGAAACGCATTAAAATCTTATCTAGGCATATAACGTATAAAACAACCAGAAGCAAAACAAAATGGCTTCCTGCATTATTTGTGGGGAGCTTTTTTTATTAAAATAAAATCAAAGTTAAGGAATCCCTCCAATACCCCATCTTCATATTTTGCAACTTAAACTTTTTTGTTTAGGTTTGGGTTACACAATTCATGATTTTCAATATCCAAGCTCAAGAATCCATAACCCAATTACTGATTTGATTTTCCATTTAAATCATAAGCTACTTTCTCACTAAATTTTATCAAAACAATGAAGAAAATTTTGCTCTTTATGGTGCTTTGTGTTGCCTTTATGGGACTCAATGCACAAACCACACTTACTGGTAAAGTAACGGATGCCACTGGTGAAGCCCTCATCGGTGTAAACGTAGTAGAAAAGGGTACGAATCGAGGAGCGGTAACGGACTACGAAGGAAATTACACCTTAAAACCAAGTGCTGCAGATGCCACCGTCGTATTTAGCTATACTGGCTACGAGTCGCAGGAAGTTACATTGAATGGACAAAGTACTTTGGATATTACCTTGGCACAAGGCGTGACCTTAGGGGAAATCCAAGTGGTTGGTTCTAGAAGTTATCGCCGCTCATCTACGGATGCCGCTGCACCCGTAGACGTATTGGATGTATCCGAATTGACAGCTATAAACGGTCGGGTAGAGGTCAATCAGTTGATGCAATTTGCGGCACCTTCTTTCAATGCGACCAAGCAATCAGGTTCGGATGGTGCTGACCACGTTGACCCTGCATCTTTGAGAGGTCTAGGGCCAGACCAAACCCTTGTTTTGGTCAATGGTAAAAGAAGGCACCAATCTTCTTTGGTCAATGTGTTTGGTACAAGAGGTCGTGGCAATTCAGGAACGGATTTGAATGCGATCCCAGTTTCTGCGATCAAGCGCGTAGAGGTGCTAAGAGATGGTGCTTCCGCACAATATGGTTCGGATGCGATTGCAGGTGTTATCAATATCGTGCTGAATGATTCCGAAGGTCTGTCTGGTGGTGTGACTTACGGTGCGCACAGCA
Organism: Saprospiraceae bacterium; assembly: GCA_020630355.1. Taxonomy (GTDB): domain Bacteria; phylum Bacteroidota; class Bacteroidia; order Chitinophagales; family Saprospiraceae; genus JAHDBJ01. The sequence continues at coordinate 498 of JAHDBO010000115.1, read as the reverse complement.
CAGCGATAGGAGAAGATTATGCCGCTGAGATTTTTGCTGACCAAGATGGTTGGGAGCCGGATTTGTTCAACATCGAAGGAGAAAACAGAATCGACGGAGAAGACAGAGCTTTTGATGGCAATACCACCAAGGTAGACTTGAACTATGGACTAAAACTAGGAGATAAAGGTGGATTTATTAATTTCACCACTGAGTTTTTAACGAGAGAACGCACATTGCGCCCCAGTTTTGAATGGAGAAAAGGATATGGTTCTGCGGCTGTAGACCAGTTTCAGTTTATGGTCAATGCAGTGATGCCTCTAGGGGAGAATACAGAGCTGTATGCTTTCGGAGGCAGGGGCGACAGAGACACGGATGCTTTTGCCTTTACCAGAGGTGCGCCAGGTGCGAATGGAGATTCTCGTGCAGTAGCTTCTATCTATCCAAATGGTTTTACACCACATATTACTTCTAATATTGTAGACCAATCTGCTACGATTGGGGTAAGACATTCTATGG
>JAHDBO010000114.1 GCA_020630355.1 Saprospiraceae bacterium | reverse complement strand
TATTCACAGAAAGTAATTTTCACCAAATGAACAGAAAGATAACCCTCAAGTACATCGCTAAAGAATTGAATGTCTCTATCTCCACTGTATCAAAAGCACTGAAAGACAGCTATGAGATTAGTGAGGAAACTAAAAGCAAGATTCAAGCTTTCGCAAAAGCGCACAATTACAAACCCAACAATATTGCGCTAAGCCTCAAAAACAAAAAAACAAGCACCATTGCCATTATCATCCCTGAAATTGTACACAATTTCTTCTCCACTGTGATTAGCGGTATCGAGGAAGAAGCCAACAAACGGGGCTATAACGTCATTATAGGTGTTTCCAACGAATCCTTCGAGAAAGAAGTCATCAACATGGAAATGCTAGCCAATGGCAGTATCGATGGTTTTATTCTTTCCCTTTCGAAAGGTACTTTGAAAGGACGGGATTACCACCACATTCAAGAGGTCATCAACCAAGGTATGCCCGTTGCTATGTTCGACCGAGTCACCAATGACATATTGTGCGACAAAGTAATCATAGACGACCATGATAGTGCTAAAATGGCGGTCAATTACTTAGTATCAACAGGCTGCAAGAAAATCGGGTTAATCACGACCGAAGACCATATCAGTGTAGGCGTCAATAGAACAAAGGGGTATTTCGATGCCCTGAAAGAAAATGGTTTTGAAATCGTCCTGAGCAATATCATGAAAGTGGGTGATCCTGAATTTATAGATCGGGACATCAACAAATTCTTCAACCGTTGCGATGTGGATGCCATCCTTTGTGTCAACGAAATCTATGCGGTTACCGCCATGAAGATTGCAATCCAAAAAGGACTGAAAATTCCAGATGACGTGTCCGTTATAGGTTATACCGATGGTATTCTTTCCAGATACTTCCATCCTTCGCTTACGACAATCGGACAACAACCCAAGGAAATGGGAAAATATGCTGTCGATATGCTCATTAAGTCAATCGAGGGAGATGGACGCTTGAAGGAAACTTTTGAAACCAAAGTATTGCCCTCTAATCTTATCCCAAGAGAATCGACAAAACCCGTAATAAACAAAGAATAATTACGAAAATCGAAATATAATTTCGGAAAAAATTTGGAGGGAAATTATTTATTTCCTTAGCTTTGATGATTATCAGGACTTAAAATTCTTCTTCACGCTTTAAGTTTTGATAAGCATATCGCTTATCAATGTATTCATTACCAATGCATTGTAAATGAAAAAGCGTAAATTAAGCTTCTGGGAAATTTGGAACATGAGTTTCGGTTTCCTAGGCATCCAGTTTGGATTCGCCCTCCAAAATGCCAATACTTCAAGAATTTTTGAAACTTTAGGTGCGGATATAGAGGATATACCCATCCTATGGATTGCCGCACCAGTGACTGGTCTCATTGTACAACCTATCATTGGTTATTTTAGTGACCGTACTTGGCACAAAACACTAGGAAGAAGAAGACCTTATTTCTTCTTTGGCGCCATATTCGCTTCTATTGCGCTCTGTATGATGCCTAATAGTCCGACTTTATGGATTGCGGCGGGTATGCTCTGGATGATGGATGCTTCCATCAATATCACCATGGAACCTTTCCGTGCTTTCGTCGGAGATAATCTATCAGACGAACAAAAAACGATGGGTTTTGCGATGCAAAGTTTCTTCATCGGTATTGGTGCTGTACTAGGTTCCTTATTACCTTATATATTCACCAACTGGATTGGGCTCTCCAATACTGCTCCAGAAGGCGTTATTCCTGATTCCGTCAAATGGTCCTTCTATATCGGTGCTGCGGTTTTCCTTATCTCTGTCCTGTGGACGGTCGTTCGTTCTTTTGAGTATACGCCCGAAGAAATGGAAGCCTTTGAAGCACAGGAGGAAGAAGAATATAGCACCAACCACGATATGAACGCTATAAAAGGCAGATTAATGACTTATGGTGGCAGCTTTTTAGCTTTGGGACTTGCTTTTACAGCTTATTTAGTTTTTAACGAACTAGAAAAAGAATTATACATTTTAGCCATTGGTTTAGCCGTAACAGGTTTACTCTTCCTATTTGCTAAAGTACTTATGAATTCTGGTACTCAAAACGGCTTTACCGAAATAATTTCGGACTTGGTCAATATGCCAAAGACCATGCAAGACTTAGCCTATGTTCAGTTTTTCTCTTGGTTTTCCCTATTTTCTATGTGGATTTATACCACTCAAACCGTTACTCGCCATGTATTCGGAAGCACTGATACTACTTCAGCTGCCTACAACGAAGGAGCAGACTGGGTTGGTGTTATTTTTACCGTATACAATGCGGTAGCTGCTCTGGTAGCTTTTTTACTGCCTGTATTAGCAAAAAAGTACGGGATTAAAACGACACACATGCTGGCGCTTGTAGCAGGTGGGTTAGGTTTAATTTCTATCTTTTTCATCAAGGATCAAAGCTTATTGATTTTGAGCATGGTTGGTGTCGGTATTGCTTGGTCAAGTATCGTATCCTTGCCTTATGCCATGTTAGCAAGTGCCTTACCTAGTTCTAAGATGGGGTATTTTATGGGCGTTTTCAACTTTTTCATTGTCATACCTCAAATCGTGGCCGCTACCATTCTTGGTTTCATGGTGAAGAACCTATTTCAAGAAGACCCTGCTTACGCCTTAATGATTGGAGGTGTCTCCATGATTTTAGCCGGTCTCTTGACGCTTAGAGTCCGAACTAAAATGGCATAACAAAACCTCATTATTCACTTTTAATTTTTCATTACGAAAGTATGAAGGCTTTTATTTTTGACTTGGACGGTGTGATTGTAGATACTGCGAAATATCATTTCATCTGCTGGAAACAACTAGCAGATGACTTGGGGATTCCTTTCACAGAAAAAGAAAACGAATTACTCAAAGGCGTGAGCAGAGTCAATTCACTAGAACTGATTTTGAAATTGGGTCAACAAACGCTTCCACAAGCAGAAAAAGACCATTTACTAGTAGAAAAGAACGACAATTACCTAAAGTACATTAGTAAAATGACAAGCGATGAAATCCTGCCTGGCGTGGCTGATTTCATCGCTCAACTCAAGGCTAAAAATATACCAACCGCCCTTGGTTCTGCTAGCAAAAACGCTAGGACAATTTTACAGGTACTACATATCGAATCTTGGTTTGATGCCGTAGTAGATGGTACCAACGTTACAAAAGCAAAACCTAATCCAGAAGTTTTCCTACAAGGAGCAAAACTGCTTGGTGTTGCACCAGACAATTGTATTGTCTTTGAGGATTCCGTAGCAGGTGTTCAAGCCGCCAATACAGCTAATATGATTAGTGTGGGTATTGGTGTTCCCGATGTTTTGCGGGAAGCAGACTATTGTTACAGTGGTTTCGATACCATGGATGAAAATTTTATAGAACAATTAACAAAGACTGTCTTAGTATAACAACCAGATAAGCCCACCACCAAAACCTGTCCATTGAAAAACAAGTTATTGTCTCACAATAACAAAAATGATTAAACAATGCATCAGAATTATATCAAAATAGATCCCTGGTCTTTGATTGAAGAAGGGTTCAACAAGGAACATGTCAAATCATCAGAAAGCCTTTTCTCCATCGGCAATGGCTCTATCGGACAAAGAGCCAATTTTGAAGAACACTATTCAGGCGATACTTTTCAAGGCAGTTATGTCGGCGGTATTTACTACCCTGACAAGACGAAAGTGGGCTGGTGGAAAAACGGTTATCCTGAATATTTTGCTAAAGTATTAAATGCACCCAATTGGATTGGGATAGATGTTTATATCAATGGTATCCAACTAGATTTGAATACTTGTAAAGCAGTGGAAGGCTTTCGCCGAAAACTGTGCATGAAAGAAGGTTGGTTGAAACGCCAATTCATCGCTACCCTTCAGGATGATACCAAAGTCGCCATCGAAAGTATGCGTTTTCTATCCTTAAAAGACACGGAACTAGGCGTTATCCACTACAGTATCATCCCTATGGATTCAGATGCAGAAGTTAAAGTTTGCCCTTATATAGACGGAGGGATTTTGAACGAAGATGCCAACTGGGAAGAACGTTTCTGGAAGACTTTGGATAAAAACCAAAAAGACAATTACGCCTCTGTTACGTCTATGACCTATAAGACAGAATTTGAGGTTGCCACGGGGATGTCTGTACATTTCAACAAGAATGGAAAGCCTGTTGATTTTGATGCCACTTACGTGGAAACAGAGGATGCCGTGCGTTTCGAGCAGACATTCAACTTGAAACAAGGAGAACGCTTGACCACTATCAAGTTTGGCGCCTATTGCACTTCCTTGAACCATGTGAAAAGTAATTTGGCGAAAGCCTGCCAAGAAAAATTAATGGCATTAAAAGCCGATGATTTCAATACACTCCTAGAAACACAAATCAAAGAATGGGCTGCTGTGTGGGATATGGCGGATATTCAAATCAATGGTGACGATGCCGCTCAACAGGGCATTCGTTTCAATATTTTCCAATTGAATCAAACTTATTCTGGTAAAGACCCCCGCCTCAATGTAGGACCCAAAGGGTTTACTGGTGAAAAATATGGTGGTAGCACTTACTGGGATACAGAAGCTTATTGTATTCCTTTCTATATGGCTACCAAAAATCACGATGTGGCTAAAAACCTATTGGTCTATCGTCACAATCAACTGGACAAAGCCATTGAGAATGCTATGAAAGTTGGTTTGAACAGTGGTTCGGCGCTTTATCCGATGGTCACCATGAATGGAGAAGAGTGTCATAACGAATGGGAAATCACTTTCGAGGAAATCCATAGAAACGGAGCGATTGCTTATGCTATTTATAATTACACCCGTTACACGGGAGATACTTCTTATGTTCAAGAAAAAGGAATCGATGTTTTGATTGCCATCGCCCGCTTCTGGAAAGAGCGTGCTAACTTTTCCAAACAAAAAAATCAATATGTCATCCTAGGGGTCACCGGCCCAAATGAATACGAAAACAATGTCAACAATAACTGGTACACCAATTACCAAGCAAGGTGGTGTCTGGAATATTGCCTAGAACAATTAGAAGCTTTGGAAGCTGCCAATACTGATTTATATCAAGCAGCCATCCAACGCAATAAACTGACTACTCTTGAAAGGGATACCATGCAATCCGTAGCAGAAAACATGTATTTCCCTTACGATGAGGAACTAGGGCTTTTCATGCAGCAAGATAATTTCTTGGATAAAGAAATCATCCCTGCGGCTGAATTGCCTGCTGACCAACGACCGATTAACCAGCATTGGTCTTGGGATAAAATATTGCGTTCTTGCTATATCAAGCAAGCAGATGTCTTGCAAGGCTTTTACTTCTTTAAGGATAGATTCTCGAAGGAAGAGCATGAAAAACATTTCGATTTTTACGAGCCTTTGACGGTACATGAGTCCTCCTTGTCTCCTTGTATCCACTCTATTTTGGCTTCCTACCTAGGCAGAATGGACAAGGCTTATGAGTTTTATTTACAAACTTCTCGCCTCGATTTGGACGACTACAATAAGGAGGTGGAGGAAGGTTGTCATATCACTAGTATGGCGGGTACTTGGTCTAGTATTGTGGAAGGATTTGGAGGTATGAGCGTAAAGGATGGAAAGATTTCTTTTGAACCAACCATTCCAAAGCAGTGGGATTCTTACAGTTTCAAAATAAACTTCCGCTCTAACATCATCGAACTGTACAAAAGCCAAACAGAAACTAAAATCAAGGTCAATAGTGACCGAGCACTAGAGGTTTATCTGGATGGAAAAATGACTAAGGTAGAACCGCAAGAGGTTTTGACGGCTTAGCCTTGCAAACGAAACCTTAGTGGTTTTTTAATTGAAAACCACTAAGGTTTATACATAAACTATTAACAACTAGAATATGAAGGTTTGAAAACCTCCATATTCTCTTATTAAAACCAAAATATGGCAAGGTCAATACTTCTACTAGTCGCTGCTTGCTTGTGTTTGTTTTCTTGCAAACAAGACGCACCAACCAACTCAAGCCCCGTTAAGGGCTTGGTCACCCCTGTCTATCTCAATGTTGGAGAGACTCCAGTCTTAGTCAGTGATTATTTTTATAAGAAAGTAAAAATAGATTCACTAGTAAGTCAAGGGGATTTCTCTGCATTATACGATACAGAAAAAGGGACTATCAATATTACACCAGAGAAAACCATTAGTCCACTGTCTAATTTACAAGTGTGGGCAAATGGGACCAAAACAGACATCCCCTTGTATAAATCAAGGCGTCAAACCGTCGCAATCAGTGTGGACGACCCCAATAAAAAGCTAAAAAACCCTCAGCTCAAAGGGACTTTCACCAATTGGGCGCCTACCAATTTAGAGTACGATGGCAAAGCTTGGACATTGAGCGCAGATGTGCAACCAGCACAACATCAGTATGTACTCATCATTGATGGAAAAGATGTTCCCGACCCAAGTAATCCCAATAAAGTTTCAAATGGGATGGGCGGCTTCAATTCTGCATTGGATATTAAAGATGGTAAAGACAAGGCCCCTTTCTTAGTCAGTACAGGCATTGAAAATGGA
>JAHDBO010000113.1 GCA_020630355.1 Saprospiraceae bacterium | reverse complement strand
ACCAAATACCAAATACCAAATACCAAATACCAAATACCAAATACCAAATACCAATTCTTATGCGCGCAATACAAATCAAAAACGGAGCAGGGCTAGAAAACCTACAACTCGTAGAATCGGAAAGCCCTACACCAAAAACAGGAGAAGTCCTCGTTCGATGGCAGGCGACCTCCCTGAATTTTCACGATTATTTGGTTGCCACAGGCGGCATTCCTGTGATGGATGGTCGGATTCCGATGTCGGACGGAGCAGGGGAGGTGGTCGCAGTGGGTAAAGATGTTTGGGATTGGGAAGTGGGCGACAAAGTGATGTCGATGTTTTTCCAAGGCTGGACGGAAGGCAAAGCAACTGCCCGAAAAATGGCGATGCTTTCAGGGGAATTGGTCGATGGTTTTGCCGTTGAAGAATCTTGTGTCCCTGCTTTTGCCTTGACCAGAATCCCTGATGGCTATACTTATGCGGAAGCTGCTACTTTGCCTTGTGCGGCACTGACTGCTTGGCGAGCGCTGATGGTAGAAGGGGGGCTTCAGGCAGGTGACACAGTATTGATAGAAGGAACGGGGGGAATGTCTATTTTTGCTTTACAATTGGCTAAAATCGCTGGTGCAAAAGTTTATGCAACCACTTCTTCTGATGCCAAGGCAGAACGCCTGAAATCAATGGGCGTCGAGGACGTCGTCAATTACAAAGAAGATGAACGATGGGGAAAGACTATCTTCAAAATGGCGGGCGGTGGTGTTGACCATGTACTTGACGTAGGTGGTGGCAGCACGATGGTTCAGTCCATTGAAGCGGCAAAGATTGGAGGCTTTATCGCTTCTATTGGTATCCTTGGGGGCGGACGGAAAGGGACGATTACTTTTCCGAAATTATTCTTTAAGCATCTACGCTTAGTGGGCTTGGCGGTAGGTAGTCGGGCCATGCAAGAAAAAATGGTGGATGCCATCAATATCGCAGGGATGAAGCCTGTTATTGACAAAAGTTTTGCCTTGGAGGAACTGGCAGATGCTTTTCGCTACCAAGCTTCGGGACAACATTTCGGGAAGATTGTTTTGGAGTATTGAAATTAATTTTGAGTTTTGTGTTGAACACATCATTGTTTGCACGGGAAAACCTACTTGAGGGGACAAGCCTTTTGGGGAATGATTTTGACCAGTATTTAGGATAATGTCTAAGAAAAAACGATAACCAAACACTCTTTGTAATATGGATTTATTTGAAAAGTTACAGAACAATCGAGGGCCATTAGGGCAATATGCTAAATCTGCCGAGGGCTACTATATTTTCCCCAAACTTGAGGGGCAATTGTCTAGCCGAATGTGCTTCAAGGGCAAAGAAGTTGTGGTATGGAGCATCAACAATTATTTGGGATTAGGTAACCATCCTGATGTGCGGGCGGTGGACGCCGAAGCGACTAAAGATTGGGGTTTGGCTTATCCGATGGGTTCAAGAATGATGTCGGGGAATACAGAACAACACGACCTTTTTGAAAAAGAACTCGCGGACTTTGTGCAAAAAGAAGCGGCCGTCTTGGTCAACTTCGGTTATCAAGGCATGGTTTCCGCCATTGACTGCCTGACGGATAGGCACGATGTGATTATTTATGATTCGGGTTCTCATGCCTGTATCGTGGATGGGGTTCGGCTTCATTTAGGAAAACGCTTCATTTTCAAACATAATGATATTGACAGCCTAGAAAAAGCATTGCGACGTGCGAGTAAAATAGTGGATAAGAGCAAAGGGGCGATTTTGGTCATTTCGGAGGGGGTCTTTGGGATGAGGGGCGACCAAGGCATTTTGAAAGAAATCGTTGCATTAAAGCAAAAATACAACTTCCGCCTCCTAGTAGATGATGCGCATGGTTTTGGGACGCTTGGCGCAACGGGTGCAGGGGCAGGAGAGGAACAGGGCGTCCAAGAGGATATTGATGTTTATTTCGCCACTTTTGCCAAATCCATGGGCAGTGTGGGGGCTTTCTTTGCGGGCGATACCCAACTCTGCGAATACTTGAAATACAATATGCGTTCGCAAGTCTTCGCCAAATCCTTAATGATGCCCCTAGTCCTAGGCAATAGAAAACGGCTGCAAATGCTCCGCACCATGCCAGAGTTGAAAGCCAAACTTTGGGAAAATGTACGTGCCTTACAATCGGGACTCCGTGCCCGTGGCTTGGATATTGGCAACACGAATAGTTGCGTTACCCCCGTCTATATGCATGGAAGCGTGGAAGAAGCGACGCAGCTGGTCATGGACCTACGGGAAAACCATCGGATTTTTTGTTCTATCGTTGTATACCCCGTTATACCCAAAGGAATGATATTGCTTCGCCTTATCCCCACGGCAGTACATACTATGGAAGACATCGAAATGACGCTAGAGGCCTTCAGCGCAGTAGCAGGTAAACTAAAAGCAAAAGCCTATCAAGCGACCAGCATTACGATACCAACCTAAAAAAGCCCCCATCACTCATCACCCATCATTCATCATTTACACTAGACCCTATGCACATCAGTGGAATACAACAAATCGGTATCGGCGTCGCCAATGTACAAGCCGCCTGGAAATGGTACCGCCAGCATTTCCAAATGGACATCCCCATTTTTGAGGAAGCGGCAGAAGCGGCTTTAATGACCCCTTACACTGGTGGCAAAGTGCATAGCCGTCATGCGGTATTGGCTTTGAACAGTCAAGGTGGCGGCGGTATGGAAATTTGGCAATACACCTCCAGAAAAGCTCGGGAAGCGGCTTTTGAGCAACAGCTCGGAGATTTGGGCATTCAAATCGCCAAGATAAAATCACGGAATGTCGCGGCTACTTATCATGAATTGCTCGCAAAAAAAGCCCATCTACTGGGGGGGATCAGCAAAAACCCCGCAGGGCAGGCTCATTTTTATGTGAGCGACCCTTACGGGAATATTTTTGAAGTAGTAGAGGGAACTTCTTGGTTCAAAAAAGACAAGCAGACCCTAGGCGGTGTTTATGGTGCGGTTATCGGTGTATCAGATATAGACAAATCTTTAGAGGTGTATTCGGATATTTTGGGCTACGACGAGATCGTTTATGACAAATGGGGGACTTTTGACGATTTTGCTGTTTTGAATAGTGGTACTGCTTCTTTCCGACGGGTTTTATTGCGACATAAGCAAGCAAGAAAAGGAAGTTTTAGCCGCCTCCTAGGCAGGAGCGAACTGGAATTGCTGCAAGTGACGAGTCGGCAACCTAAGAAAATCTTCCAAGACCGCTATTGGGGGGATTTAGGTTTTATCCATTTGTGCTTCGACATTTACGGTATGGGAGAACTTCGCTCTATTTGTGCTTCCAAAGGGTTTCCTTTCACTGTCGACAGCAGTAGTCAAATGAACACTTTCGATATGGGGGAAGCCGCCGGCAATTTCGCTTATATCGAAGACCCTGACGGGACTTTGATTGAATTTGTGGAAACACATAAAATCCCCATCCTCAAAAAATGGAACTGGTACTTGGATTTGCGTAAGCGCAACCCTCAAAAACCATTGCCCAATTGGATGCTCAAGACTTTGTCTTGGAATAGGGTGAGGGATTGAGATGCCTATTGATTTGTTTTTAGTACTTAACTCATAGGTTTGTTAAGGGGGCTTATCGCTCAAACCCCTGCTCAAATACCGCTTCATTACCTCGGTTATCCCGTACGATAAGGCGCAATTGATGCTTGCCTTTCGGCAAATCTGCTTCAAAGCGGTGTGTGATTTTATCATTCTTGGCATCGTATTCAAAAAGAACCCATTTGCCATCAATGTATCCGTTAATGTTGAGGTACGCCACATTTCGAGCGGTCTCGTAATTGTCCTTTACCTTAAAGGATGCGACATTGTAACCCCGCATATTGGATTTGAAATTGAGGGGTTTGATGATCGGTGCTTCCGTATCAACCATAATCGAAAAATCTCCTAGGTCTCGCACTTCGGCAGTGAGGTAATCTTCTTTCCAAATGCCCCCTTGACTCTGTATGGTGTTATCTTTTTGACAGTAGGCAATAAAAGCCTTTGATTTTAAAGAATCAGGAAGGTTTTTCGATTTGAGTCCCAAGGTATAAAACTGATGGACGGGTATGGTATAGTCCATTAAATGCAAGACTGGCGAGTAGACATTTTTGGAATTTTCATAAGAACTGTGATAGTTCAAATACAAATCCTCGTAAAGCGTCCCTTTCGGGAAATGGATAAAGGCATCAGGCTGATCAATCACGCTTGCTTCGCTGTAAGGAAGTAAAAAATTAAAGGTCTTACTAGGAGGTGTTTTGACCTCCTTCGCACGCTTGACATGAAAGCTCACCTCGCTTTTATTGCCATGCAAATCCTCAGCGACCATGCGGATTTTCTGGGCACGGTCTTGGTAGAGTTGCACCACACCATCATCCACCAAAACGGGGTAAGAACCCAACTGATTGCCTCGCAATCGGAAGCAACGGTTGAAGTAACTCTTGTGCTCAATTTGCTCTTCATAATCCATGTGGGCGTTGATGTATCGGGTCTCTCTGAAACCAAATTTTTCCATTCTAAAATGATGCTTTAAAACCTCATCTACATACATTTTGATACTATAAACCCCATTCCAATTGGAAGCCCCGTTCATGTGGTCGTAGGTTTTTAGTGCAAAGCCTGCCCTCCAAGCAGGAATATAGAGCGTATCGCCCCCCACGTAATAACCATACTTTCCTTTCTTGATATCTTTGGTTCGAGTGCCTGTCGTTTCGTGTTTATCGTTGAGCTGATAGATTTTGATTTGATGCAGTTTGGGTTCGATTTTGTCCTTGATTTGAATGCCAAAGAGCAAGGGGTTAATGGGTTGCTCTGTTTGTGAATCTCGGATTTCAAAATGAAGATGGGGCCCATAAGAACGCCCTGTTGTCCCCATTTTTCCGATGGATTGCCCCTTTTTGAAAGGGAAGCGATTGGCTTCTGGGAACAACTCTAATTCAAATTTTTGCTGGCGGTATTGCTCACTTTTGACATAAGCTTCTAGCTCAGGTGCAAAGCGATGTAAATGCGCATAGACGGAGGTGTAACCGTTGGGATGTTGGATGTACAGAACTTTACCATAGCCGCCTGATTGGATTTTGATGCGTTGTACATATCCATCCGCAATAGAGACCAAGGGCAGCCCGATTTTCCCTTTAATATCAATACCTGCATGAAAGTGGTTGGGGCGTAATTCCCCGAAAGTGCCTGATAATCGTATCGTCGAATTTATCGGCGAGCGGAAGTAATCTTGTGGGTACTTGTCTTTTGGGTCTTCATTTTCATGAAAATAAAAACCCGTCCCCAATATCAGAATAGCGAATAGCCAAAGTAGTCTCATTGAATCAAGCTTGAAAGCGTAAGCTAGCACAATTGTCAGACACCTTCAAAAGGTCTGACAATTAAATCACTCTTTCTCATCCAATTGCCAAATATCCCGCAACGTTCTACCCAGACCATCATAATCCAAGCCGTAACCCACTACGAATTTATTGGGAATTTCAAAGCCCACAATATCGATAGGAAACTTCTTTTGATACACTTCTGGTTTGAGCAATAAGGAAGCGATTGTAATAGAGGAAGGGTTTTTTATCTGCAATTCTGGTAAGAAAAATTCGAGAGTATTGCCTGTATCTACGATATCTTCTATGAGGATAATATCCTTGTTTTCTAAATCAACATCATCGAGACCATAGTGCATTTTCACCCGACCAGTCGAAGTTAGTTTGTCATAAGAACTCAAGCGCACAAAACTCAGTTCGGCATCGAAATCACAAGCACGCACCAAATCCGCTACTAGAACAAAAGAACCATTGAGAATACTCAGAAAAATAGGATTTTTATTCTTCATTCGCTCTGTCAGTACTTGCCCCATTTCCAAGATACGCGCTTGGATTTTAGCCTCGTCAATATATCGCTTGAATTGCTTATCGTGAATTTGCATGATTTATTTTTCTAGCCAGTTTTTTACCATTTTTATTCCGTGCTCTGTCAACACCGACTCAGGATGATACTGAACCCCTCGGACGTCATACTCTTTATGTTTGATGGCCATTACCTCACCGCTTTCATCACTGGCTGTCACGACTAAATCAGATGAAACCTGCTCAGGGTCAATGACCCAAGAATGATAGCGGCCTGCCATAAATGCATCAGGAATACCATCGAATAAAATAGCATCTTTCTGCTTCGTCTGCACTGTTTTTAAGGGGATACCATGTAATACTTCGTCCAAGTTTTTCAAGGTAGAACCAAAAGCTTCTCCTATAGCCTGATGCCCTAGACAAACCCCAAAAATACTTTTAGTAGGGGCATACATTGGAATCAATTGAGGCATGATACCTGCTTCCTCTGGTATGCCAGGCCCTGGAGACAGAATGATTTTGTCATAAGCATCAACCGCTTCCAGGCTAATCTGGTCATTCCTGAAAATGTCCATTTGCGCCCCATAGCCCAGTTCTCGTACAATGTGTACGAGATTGTAAGTGAAAGAATCGTAATTGTCTAAAACTAATATTTTCATAAATCTATTCCTGACTAGTGCTGGATGGCATCCAC
>JAHDBO010000112.1 GCA_020630355.1 Saprospiraceae bacterium | reverse complement strand
TAGTCAATGTCATAGTCATAGTCATAGTCAGTGTCAATGACTAATTTACCACTTATCGTTGCGACGTTTTTTCTTTGCAGAACCTGCCTTTCTCCTATTGCCACTAAACGCTGCTTTACGGCTACCGCCATTTCTCGGACTAGATTTATGTTTTTTATCAAAACCTCCCCCAGACGCCCCTACGGGTTGTGCTGGTTCGACCACCAAACGGACCCCTTTGAACTCTTGCCCGTGCATACCTTGTACGACCTCGTCTTGATAATCTCCGTCCACATCAAAGAAGGTGAATTTTCGTCCAATATCAATGCGCCCTACTTCTATACCTCTCTTATGAACACTAGAGTTAATCAGTTCCAGTAGCTTCGGAGGCGTAATACTATTGGACTTTCCAATATTCACATAAATACGAGACATATGCTCATCGCCCTCACCTCTTGTTCTTCTCTCTCTTCTTTCTCCTCTTTCATAATTATCTCTATCTCCCCCCCTATCTCGGTCCCGGTCTTTTGTAGAAGAATTGATATCGTTGGCCCCTTTGTAATAGTCAAATAATCGACTAAATTCCAAGGTGAACATCTTCTTTAATAGTTCTTCCTTGGACATATAATCCAACTTCGCCATCAATTCTGGGAAATAACTCGCCATGCTCTCTTCGTTTGCCTCCGTGTGGGCTATCGTATCAGCATATTTATGGAGCTGTCGCTTAAAAATCTGCTCTCCAGAAGGTACTTTCCGTAAGGTCATTTCCTTACCGATTTTCTTTTCTAAGATTTTAATGCGACGCTTTTCTTTAGAATGTATGATAACGGAAGATTCTCCATGCTTGCCCGCACGACCTGTACGTCCCGAGCGGTGTACATAGGTTTCTAGCTGGTCAGGTAAGTTATAATTGATAACATGGGTCAAATCATCCACATCAATCCCTCTCGCAGCCACGTCTGTCGCTACGAGTACTTGTATGACCTTTTTGCGGAAACGCCCCATTACATATTCACGTTGTTGCTGGGACATATCGCCATGCAATGGCTCTGCATTGTAGTTTTCTTGACTTAATTTGTCCGCTACTTCTTGGGTCTCTCTCCTAGTGCGGCAGAATACAATACCGTACATATTCGTATTGTAGTCGATAATTCGCTTCAAGGCCAAGTAGCGATCCCTCGCCTTTACTTGATAGTAGACATGCTCTACATTAGCGGCAGAGACATTTTGTTTTCCAATTTTAATTTCTTGTGGGTCGTGCATGAAATTGCGCACCATATCGTTGATGCCTTTCTGACGAGTGGCAGAAAATAGCATGGTGATTTTCTCCTCTGGCGTTTGCTCTAGGATAAAATCCATTTCGTCTTTGAAACCCATGGAGAGCATCTCATCAGCCTCATCCAATACCAGAAACTCAATGCCAGAAATATCCAACTTACGGCGCTTAATCAAATCGCAAACCCGACCAGGCGTTCCGACCACGACTTGGACTCCGTCTTTTAGTTGTCTGATTTGTTTTGTGATAGGGTCACCACCATAAACAGCAGCAACTTTCAAGCCTTTTAGATACTTGGAAAAGTTAACGATGTCGTCCGCAATCTGCTTGCACAGTTCCCTAGTCGGAGAGAGGATAAATGCTTGCGGTTTGCGGCTTCCAGTATCAATCTTATGAAGAATTGGCAGACTGAAGGCCGCTGTTTTACCAGTACCCGTTTGTGCAAAACCGAGTACATCTTTTTCGTTCTGTATAACAAACGGAATGGACTGCTCTTGGATAGGTGTTGGGGTTTCGAAACCCAAGTCAGAGACAGCTTGGACTAGCTCTTGGCGTAGTCCCAATGATTCGAAGGATGACATTTTATGTATTTTATATTGTAGACGAAAATAAGATTTCGTCTCTGAAAAGCGGGGCGACCAATCGCCAAGAAAGCCCCCTTTCCATTTGATTCATCATCCCTAAACCATCGATTTGTGATTGGCAATCAATACAAATCCGTCCTAATTTGGCGCAAAGGTACGTTTTTTTCGTACAAAAGTAAAACCTAGACGGAATTAACGCCTAGGTTTTACCTGATCAACCAGAAAGGCTACATCAATTTTCCTCTAAGCTCCCAGAGGGAATCGTCCCTTTAATGAGTTCTTTTTCTTGCTCTGGTGCCCTGCGAACCAATACATAAGAGACCGAGGTAGAGGTTGCATTTTTAGTCAAGCTCCCCGTGTTTTCGTACTGGTCGAATAGCATCCACCCTTTCTTGTATAAATAGTTGACTGCTCCCACAAAGGAGTTGAATTTTAGTTTATCTCCTTTTCTATCCGTCAAATAGTACCGTTTGGCAAATTTTCTTTCTTGTCCATAATCCACACGGACATCTACACTTTGGCCGAAATTGGCTTCGATGGAAATCATTAGATACTGTTCGACTTTACGGTCTATTCTATCTCCATTGACATAAATTTGGGAAAAGGCTATCGTCCCCATCATCAAAAAGGCAAAAAGAACACTCAATTTTTTCATAAGTTAGAATTATAGGATTTTATTCTAAAAATTAGACTTAGACATTAGTGATTAGATATTGAATCGAAAACCATCTTTTTAAAAATTTCATGGTTTCCCTAAAAACAGTTTTAGACTAATGTCAATTTAATTACAAATCAATACAAAATCAGAACCCTCAATTTCCTTTTTCTGTTCTTCATTGATTTTGGATTAAATATTTTTTAACCAAATTCATAGAAAAGAGCCAGATATTAAAATAGAAAAAAGGTTTTTTAACACCTAAAACTGCTAAAAAACCTTTTTTAAGTATTTCTTAATCGGACTATCTAAATCCTATCCCTCGTTTGTTTCCTTCATCTTGTTCTAGTAGCTGGAAGTCTTTGATATCCTCAAGTGTAATCGTATGTATCAAATCATGTGTACGCTGGTCGGCAGGTACATCCGCCATTCTCAGATTTTGCCGTTTAATTGCTTCGGCTACGATTTTCCTAACCGTGCGGGCGTTGCCGAAGTACTTGTGTTTGTGTTCTAGCAAACGCTTGATATAACCTTCTAGATATTCTTCCGCTTCTGTGTCTAGTTTAAGGTCTTCTTTTTCAAACATCAAAGCAGCGATGTTCAGCAATTCCTCATTGCTGTAATCCATGAACTCAAATTGCTTATCAAAGCGGGACATCAGCCCTGGATTGGCTTCCAAGAATTGCTGCATCTCCTTTGGATAGCCGGCAACGATGACCATAAACTCACCTCGTTTATCTTCCATCGCTTTGAGAATGGTCTCGATGGCTTCTCTACCAAAATCATTTCCACTTCCTTGTGTCAGTGCATAAGCCTCATCAATGAACAGGCCGCCACCGATAGATTTCTCGATGATTTCCCCCGTTTTGATGGCCGTTTGTCCTACAAATCCTGCGACAAGATCTTTGCGGTCACATTCGACCAAATGCCCCCTCTCTAAAATACCCAGTGCCTTATAGATTTGTACAATCAATCGGGCGACGGTTGTTTTTCCAGTACCGGGATTGCCTTTAAAAACCGTATGAAGAGAGAAAGATTTCTTGATGTCTTTTCCTATTTCACGATAATAACGAACGAGCTTCGCCATTTCGTCCACTTCTCGCTTGATGTTGTCCAAGCCAACTAGTTCATGCAATTGTGCAAGCGCATCCGATAACAGCGCCTCGTCTACTGGTAGCTGTACACTATCGTCTTCGCTAGAACGAAATACTTTACTGACATCATCGATGGCTATCGTCGATAAGTCCTCTTTTTCGAGTTGTGTCAGATCTTGGTCGGATTGCATCAATCGGATAGCCATATTTTGCTTTGCCTCTTCGATGATACCATTGATGTATCGGGCGTTTCCAAAATGCTGGTCTCTATTCCTGTATGTTTCTACGATTTTTTTGTGCATGAACTCCTTCGCTGCATCTTCCATTTCCACAGAGCCTTTTGACATAGAAAACTGAGCGATTTCCATCAATTCGTCGGGTGTATAATCTGGGAAATGAACCACATTTCGGATACGGGATGTCAAGCCAGGATTAGAGTTCAAAAAGTGCTGCATTTCCTTTGGATAACCAGCACAAACGATGGCGATGTCTCCAGGGCCATCAGACATTTCTTTCAACAGGACTTCAATGACCTCTTTTCCAAAATCTTTGGCATCATTGCCTCTATTGGTCAGCGCATAAGCCTCATCAATAAACAAGATGCCTCCCCTCGCCTTTTCAATAGCTTTTTTGACCTTGGGAGCGGTTTGTCCGATAAACTCTCCCACCAAATCCGCTCTGCCGACTTCGTGTACCCTGCCATGAGAAAGCAATTCCAGACTGTGGTAAATCTGTCCCAGCATATTGGCGACAGTTGTTTTACCTGTGCCAGGGTTGCCTGTAAATACGGTATGCAAATTGAATTTCTGGTTATCATCAATTCCCTTTTCCTCCCTAATTTTCAGGAATTGCAGGTAAGAAGCCATTTCATTGATTTGCTCCTTGACCGTTTTCAGGCCGATCAGCTCTTCCAGTTCCGCTTTCGCCTCTTCAAAGGTGATCTCTGGTTCGATTTCTTCTTGGGCAGTAGGCTCTAGTCCAAATGCAGTTGAATAGGGATGTGGCCCTTCCTGCTCTTCCTCTTGGTCGCTCACTTCGAAGGGAATAACCGCAATCAATTTATCCATAAAAATCACCTCCAGGGTGTACTTATCCTCGTACCAATAGCCTCCACTATCCGAGCCATAGCCCGTATCCATAGTAATCACCTCCCGTTTATCAACGATTTCCTTGAAGTAGGTCATGATTGCCTTCAATTGACCCGCATCATTGTAGAAATTGAAGTGCAACTCTAAAGGAAAAGAATCCAGTTCGGTCAGATGATTCTCCAGTGTCATTTCTACATTGAGATAGCGTGTCGTTTCTCCATTGAATACTCTTAAATATCGGCGTTGGTCTCTTGGCAATCCATTTCTAGGACTTTCGAAAAGATTGACATTTTTGATAGAAAAATAAGGATTATCATCTTCCGATACCAAGCCAACTTCCACTATAAAAAAGTCAATCGTCCCTAGAGATTTCCCTGCGATGAACACTTCCCATTTGTATTTCCCAACCTTCCACCAGCCTGGGTCAGGCGTCCCCCAACCTTCCCGAACATAGATGATATTCTGCTCTTTAGAGATTTTCATTTCTTTGTCAAAATCACAGACTACCTTATTTGTTCCTAGATTGGTACAAACGAAACGGATCGTCGTTTCCCAGTCGTTCTCATCAAAGAGCTTGTTATAAAAGGCCAGTTCACAGTAGATATACCGGCTTTCTTCTTCGTCAAAAACCCTTCTATATTTCTTGACGTTGTAATATAAATTCTCCTTCGAACCGAATATTTTCAGTCCTTTCAACTTGTAATTCCCCCCTATCGCTTCGTCCTTTTTTTTGAACATGTATCTTATGGGATTTTAGATAAAACAATTATCTGGATAACATTCTCAGTTTATGATTTTTCAACAAAACCAAAGTTAAACAAAAATGCTTGATTACCTAAAATTGTGACAAAGTGCATTTCTATTTTAGTAGAAAAATTGTCTTACCTATTTCAAAATAATTCGACTAATCATTATCAAGTATTGGAATCTATTTTATATTTGCGAACGTTTTTCAGGATAACTCTGTTTGTTAAGTCTACACCCACGTGGCGGAATTGGTAGACGCGCTAGGTTGAGGGCCTAGTGTCCACTATACGGACGTGCTGGTTCGACTCCAGTCGTGGGTACAAGAAAAAATCACAAATCGCTATAAATCAAATATTTATAGCGGTTTTTCATTTCCATCGATATGAGCGATACCATTGCGACAATTAGATATTAAGCGAGCTTTCACGTAGAAAGCTTCCAGTCCATTACGCTGAACCATTATTTCTTCGACTTTGTCATTTTTACGTTTGGCTTTGAAATCCATTCTTGCCACATTGGCAAAAAAAGAATCGTTGGGATACTGCCTGTGTTTTTTATTGGGCAACAAAAAATACCACGTAGTCTTGCGCGATTACAGCTTCCCAAAGAGCGAGTGTAGCAAGGTTTATTCTGTTTTTATCAAGGTATCTTTGGGCAAGTTCCAATAGGATTTTCCAGTGGTGTACGGCAAATATAAGGCAATGGAGCAGCTTCTCTTGGAACAGGGATTTGCCCAATGATGGATTTTAGTCTAAATTTGTGTACCCTTTTGAATGCTGAATACTATGTAAATACCCAAAGCTAGTGATGCACCTACATATATCAAACTTCAACAATATCCATACTAGAGGAAAAGAGTTTTCATAAACTAAGCCTATTGAAAACTAAATACCTACTCACTTCAACGCTTCTCAAATCTTAATCCTACTTTTGCGGAAGGATAATTCGTTCCCTTTTCCAAAGCAGCCGCCTTTATGAAAAAAGACATTCAAATCTCCTTCGTCATCCCTGTTTACAATAGACCTGATGAAATGAAAGAGCTACTAGAAAGTATGGCTCAACAGACGGTCAAGGATTTTGAAATCGTCGTGGTAGAAGATGGGTCAAGTTTGAAATGTGAGGCCTTGTGCCAGTCTTACAGCAATGAACTGAGCATCCACT
>JAHDBO010000111.1 GCA_020630355.1 Saprospiraceae bacterium | reverse complement strand
GAGAAACGGTCATTTGTTTATTGGTACCGAATCCCCCAGTTGTATATGTACCCGAGTCCACGAAAATAACATCGCCATTGCTTGCAGCTGCCAGGGCATCGCTTAGGGTTAGATAAGGGTTGGAAGAAGTACCCGTACCGCCAGCAGAACCTGGGGCCGTGGTGAAAACGTCACCAACGGTACTTCCATCATTGACGTATATATTAGCTAAAGCTTTTTTGGGTTTCAGAATAGGATTGTCCCATATAAAATGACTTCCCACAAGTGTAGAAGCCTTAGTGGCGGGATATTTGCTTTGCGCAAATAGTAAAACAGGGATTGCAACAAGTGCAAGCACCGAAAATCGCCTGAACAATAGAGTTGATGTGTTGGTTATAAACATACATTTAGGTTGTGGAAGAGAAGAGAAGTTTCTTTCTCGTGATGAACAAATCGTTAGTGTTCCAATTTTTGTTGGAGTAGGAAGTAATTTATCAAGTAGACTCTAAATTACAGATTGTTTTGGAGACTAAGGCGTTCTGATTCTAGAATTAAACCATTTAGTAAGGCGATTAGACTTGATTTATGTGCGAAAGTTGATTTTAGTGTTTTTAATAAAAAAAGCACGAACCTTTGTGCAAGATTCATGCTCTTCTCTGTTTAAGTATATGTTCAAGGCTAAAAAGCCAATCTTCCCGACTCCCAAACCAACTGGTGCAATCCTTTATTGAAGGCCTCTTCTTTTAATAAATCTTCTAATGGAATATGGAAGCGATACCGCCAATAATGATTGGGATTGCTCGGCTCATTGATTTGCTCCAATTGGGTGTTGTCCCATCGGATACGACCGTCCATTGCGACTAAATCCTGTATTGGGAAAATCGACCACATACTCGTGCTGAACAAATGTTGTACGACCACTTGACGACAAATATCAGGCTCACAGAAAAAAGGAGCGGCTCCCCAATTTCCCAATATTTCGTTGTAGAATGTTTGTGCCTTGTCAGGGTTTTCTTCCCACCAACCTCTTACCGTTGACATATCATGACATGACGGACTAGCAACGGACATGTAAGGATAATCGGACGGATGTCCAAACGAAGCATTCCCTTTTGGCATCCGCTGGATTTCCAAGCTCAATAAATCTACTTCCTCCATGACGCCAGGCACGCAATCAGGTATCATCCCCAAATCCTCCCCACAAATCAACATATCCGTTGCATTTACAATAGTAGGCAACTTGCTCATAGCAGAACTCGCCCAGAAGTCGTTATGACGATGATAGAAATAATCATCATAAATCGCATTGAGTTTCTGCTTTTCATAAGCACTTAAATCTCTATAAGATTGTGTTTGATGAACAGCAATCCTTGGATTGAAAGCTTGCCCATTGGAGAATGGCGCTTCTAAGAAAAGTACTTCATTCAATAAACTATACAGACCATTTCTTATGGCAATGCTCTTTTCATCTTCTTTACCTTTGAAATGATTTTCAACCTTACGTTGAGTGTCAAAATCAGGCTTCATCCTAAAGGATTCGTAACCATTGACATCGAGATAGAAATACTTGACTTCGTCGGTGTACTGACCGAATCTAGAGTATAAGAAATGCTCTCGGATATAAGGCTGTGCATATCGCTCATCTCGCATCGGTAACCCCTTGCTCGAAAGCTCATCCCTAGTCAAAGGAATAGAAGGGTTGAAATGTCCCATGATACCTTCGACATGGTTCCAATCAATTTCCCAAATCCTAAAAAATCCTAAAATATGGTCGATACGGAAGGCATCGAAATAATCCGACATTTGTGTCAAACGCTCCTTCCACCAAGCAAAGTCATCCTTTGCCATCTCATGCCAATTATAGGTCGGAAAACGCCAGTTCTGACCTGAAACCGCATAGTCGTCAGGCGGTGCACCCGCTTGACTTTTCATATTATATAAATGAGGCGCAACCCAAGCATCCATACTGTTTCGATAGATACCAATTGGAATATCGCCCTTCAAAATAATGCCGTTTTTACGCGCATAGTTGGCAGCCTCCTCCAATTGTAAGTGGGCGTGGTACTGAATGAAATAATGAACCGCAATATGTTCAAAATGAGGAGCAGATGGGTCGCACAATTCTTTGATAGTCGCATCATCAAAAACGGCATATTCGGGCCATTCTTCAAAAACAGGCGTCCCAAATTTATCTCTCAAATAAGAAAAAGCAGCGTAGGGGCGCAACCAATTTACATTCTTTCGGAAGTAGGCTTTGAAACCTTTGTCTGCTAGGAAATTATCTTTTTCTTGGTCGAACAATTGCTTGAAGAAACGAGACTTAGCCTTCATCACCGCCTCATAATCTATGAGTTCAAGCTCGTTCAGCTCTTGTCTGATTTTCTTGTATTCTTGCTGCAGAGTGCGGTCTTTGAGCTGCCCCATTTTTTGCAAATTGATATAAATCGGGTGCAAGGCAAAAACTGAAATAGCCGCATAAGGATAAGAATCCGTCCATTTATGCGTCGCTACGGTATCGTTGATGGGTAGGATTTGAACCAGTTTCATCCCCGTTTCCTTGGCCCAATCCACGAGTAATTTGAGGTCGCTAAATTCTCCAACACCCGTCCCTTGCCGACTTCTCAACGAGAATACAGGAATAGCTACACCTGTTCCTTTCCAATTGCCTTCATATTGGAAGAAGTCATCAGTTACAACAATTAAATCGTCACTAACTTTAGCTGGTATCTGAAAATCAATTTTACGATTGCTGCCAGCGTCCCAATGGAGAAATCGCTTGGCTGTTTTATCATAGACGCCGTATTTATACTCAATACTTTCGCCTGCCGTTACCTGAAGGTCTACTTCCCAAACAGGGTATTTCGCATTGTTGAGCACAAGAGCCTTGCTTACATCCCAATTTCCCAATTCCTTACTAGAACCAACAACACAGAAATGATAATCAGGATTGATTCTGGCAGCATTTAAACGAAGGCGAAGGCTTGTTTTCGTTTTTAATTGTTTGGGGGCTTTTAGCGGAGGGTCTTGTTGGTTTCTTTTAAAAACCACATTGGTGAAAGCTGATTTGAAGAAGGCATTTTGTACGCCTTTATAATGTCGCCAATTGTCCCATAAGATAATGTTTTCTCTGCCAAGGTCAAGTTGGACTTCACGATTCGCCATCCCTTCCCATATAATGGTGTCGGTGTACGTGTTTTTGACAACATATTTGTATTCTAGAGGAGCTGCGCTATCTGAAATTTCTACTTCGGCCGTCCATCGGTCACCATGTCCGATATTCATTTGCAGTCCGTTGTGTTCGTTCCAGTTGCCTAATTTTTCGTGTGAACCGACTATAAATAATTTTTCTCCCCAAGAAGTTTTATATAAAATATTGAATGTGATTTTCATGGTAAAACAACCTATTTCAATGCTTGTAATGTGGTAATTAATGTTCGATTAAGAAGTGAGAATCGAATAGCGTAAAATTAAGGCAAGCAGAATGGATTATTTTAAGAAACTACGAAAACGCTTATGGTCTTATAGTTATGAGCGTGGAAGCTTCTAGTCCGAAAATGCCAAATCCATTTTCAATATTGGAATAGGTGGTGATGGGCTCAGAAAACGGGGTTTCTTGAGAGAGGATATGCTGCCTAAAACTTCTATGAAAGCGATAACTGTCTTCGGTCATTCTAGCAAAATTGAGTACCAGAATGTCATCTTCAGGATGGATGAAGCGGGAATCTATACGTAGTTCTATGGATTGCACCAGACCATTAAAATCCTCATCGTTCAAGACTAGGGAATTATCGTAATAGGATTCTAAACCAAGCTTATCCTCAGTACTCCAAGTCCATATAGAATACTTTTCTGCTGGGTTGTTTCTTTTTATAATGTAAGCTTGAATATGATAGAAATCCTCTTGATTAGGTTCGTCTTTAAAGCTTAAATGAGTGGTAAAATATGGTGTGAATTTACTGTCTATTTTAGGAATAGAGTCAAAAGATAAGGCTTCATATTCTGGAGGATAAGGCATGGTCTGGTCAAGAATGATTTCCAGAAAATTCTTGATACGAATTATGAGTTTATATCTGTCTCCATAGTCGTTGAAAAAATCTTTGTACAACCTGATTCCATTGATTGAGCTATCATCTGTTGAGAAAAAATCAATAGAATTGTAAAATCTAAAACTATCGACAGGACTTCCATTTCTAATCAATTGATAACTGCCGTCTTCTAAATCATTTAATGTGAGAGGAGAGCTTATACTTTGAGGGGAATTACTTGATGTTAAGTATATGTACTGTAAAGGATTGAAAAAGGGGTCTCCTAAAGGTGCGGTCACCACCAACCTAGGCTCATGCTCGGGTAAGTCCACTTCTACAATCGACGCTCTACAAGACCAAAAGGCTAGGGCTATAAAAAGCAACCCTAGCACTGGTTTTACATTATTCATTATTCATTATTCTGTTTTCGGTTTTGGTAAAAACAGTAGGCTATAAAGTTATGATTCTCAATCTGATATCTAAAATCTATTTGACGAAAATTTGACCCCGATAAAAGAGCTTATAATTCTAGGATTTCGGTGTCCACTGCCGAGGCTGTAAAAATACCATAACCACCTTCTATGTTATCATGTACTACAACGGGTTCTGCGAAGGGATTGCCCTCGGCATTTCTGTATAAGTCCAACGAGCGTTCTAATAAATACCTATCCCTAGAGATAGATTTTAACAGAAGCAAGATTTTGGCGTCATTCCTGAGGCTGCGGGATGATTCCGCTTCGATTCGATATTCATTGCCATCAAAAGCGGCGTCATCAAAAATGATACCGCCATTTTGTGCTTGTTCGGAAAGATCAAAGAGAGGATAGAGGTAGATTCTGTCGAAGCGTTCTGTACCATTGTTCTGTTCGACGATTTCAAAAGCTTCCAATAAGTAGTAATTGTCTTGATTGGGAATATCTTGAAACTCCACGCCGATGATATCCGCATCAAATTCTCCTAAATTGCGGTCTCTTTCATATTCTCCTCCTAGAATATCGACCTTTTGGGGCATCTGTTGCTCACTGAATGCCGTCTCAAATTGGCTATGGCGCACTTCAAGGCGATAGGTGGCCTGCTCTAGTGTGATTGCTTCGTCTAAAGGCGCAATATATCGAGAGGTATTGATGTCGAAGGCTAGATTGGCAATGACATTTCCATCTTTTAGCAATTGTACTTCAGCATCTGCCACGTTGAAGGATTCGTTTTCAAAAATCTGACTACTAGTGGCGACCAAGGCTGTTACTTGTTCGTCCCCAGACTCGATATTGGCAGAGATGGCCAAACGTTGTTCGTGCTCAGGAATATCTACATCAGCAATTTGCTCAAAACTACTTTCAGGATCACAAGAAAACAAGGATAAGATAGTCCCAAACAATAAGGCAAAAAATATATTTTTCATTTTTTCATTATCTGATTATTATAAAAAATGGTACATCTCAACTACCGCAGGTGATGCCCTAGAATTTAAACTTATAGGCTACCGACGGTACGATAGGCAAAATGCTCACTTCTTTGAAAACACGTTTGCTGCCTGTGACATTTCCATTACTATCGAATTGAGTTTCGGAAGTGGCATTAATAAAATAGGGATTGTTGTGAAAGTAAGCATTGTAGACACTGATGACCCAACTGCGTTCCCAGTTTTTCTTCTTTTTTATAAATTCGACACCCAAATCCAAGCGGTGATAGTCCGACATTCGGAAGGCATTTTTTTCACCTAGGCTTTCTATCGTTGTCGTTTGTGGCGAACCACCCTGACCTGGTATAATGATAGGGTATTCGTAAATAGGTAAAGTGACCGCATTACCCGTGCCATATATCCATGCGCCTGTAAAGACAATTTTAGGAGTGAACTGGTGAGAAACAACCAAGGATAAATCATGTCTTCTATCGTATCGAAACGGAAAGGCTTTGCCGTTGTTGATGTCATCAAACTGGCGGTTGTTCCAGGATAGGGTATAGCCTAACCAACCCGTTGTTTTTCCTGTTTTCTTTTGTAAGAAAAATTCAAGTCCATAGGCTGTACCGCTTCCTTGGGTGATTTTATCTTGCCAGTCATTTTCTAAACCCAATAGAAAACTCGAACCCTCCGTAAAGGAGAGTACATTGTCCATTTCTTTATAATACGCTTCTAGACTGACTTCGTATTTATCGCCAAATGTCTTTGCTGCTCCTAGGGCAACTTGCCAAGATTGCTGGGGTTTGACCCTAGCGGTACTCGGCACCCACAAGTCGGCTGGCGTACTCAAGGCTTCGCTC
Organism: Saprospiraceae bacterium; assembly: GCA_020630355.1. Lineage (GTDB taxonomy): Bacteria > Bacteroidota > Bacteroidia > Chitinophagales > Saprospiraceae > JAHDBJ01. Next base: position 364 of record JAHDBO010000111.1, on the reverse strand, counting down.
GTCAATAGATTGATGAATTGAGTCATGGTAGAAAAAGAAGCCTTCAGCGCTAAATCATTATCCATCAAGTAGCGTAGTCCCAAGCGAGGTTGCAAAGAGGTATAAAAGACATCCTCTACAGCAAATGCGGAAGCATGTAAACCTACATTGGCCTTCAATGCCCCGAAGGTCATATCGTCCTCTGCGTAGAGCGCATATTCCATGGAGCTGATGTTCTGAGAACCTATCAAGGTGTCTAGTCCTACCTCATTGATGGAGGAGTTTAATGCCAATGCTCCAGGGGAGTAGGTGTGATGGGTGGCACTCGCACCAAATCGGATGTAGTGGTCTGGATTGGGGATGTAGTCGAAGTCGATTTTTCCTG
>JAHDBO010000110.1 GCA_020630355.1 Saprospiraceae bacterium | reverse complement strand
GCAAATCACTCCAATGACAAAACGCCAGCTATTCTTCCTAATAGGTTCATTTTTGGCTTTCGCAGCCTGCAATCTAGAAAAAGAAATCGAGGTGGAGCTGCCCGAATATGCAGAAGAGCTGGTAGTGGAATGCTACCTGGAACCAGGACAACCTTATCGGATGGTACTGACGAGTAGTTTAGAATATTTTTCTAATGTACTAATCCCCTCACCCGTGCAAGGCGTAACGGTGAAAGTACGCCATCAAGGCAATGAAGTGATACTTAATGAAACAGTGCTAATAGATACCAACTTCAACAAAATCTATAATTATGTAGCGGACGAAATTGTTCCTGCGCATTACAACGAGGATTTTGATTTAGAAATCACCTTAGCCGATGGGGCGCAACTTAGGGCTAAAACCAAGATTTTAGAACCCGTTTCGATTGATTCTCTTGTATTGAAATTCAGAATAGAGGAGGACACAACGGCCTTACTGTTTACCTATTTTGAGGACAATCCAGACGAGCAAAATTTCTACAGAAGAATGTTGCATCTCGGCCAAAGCATCAGTGCAGAAGAATCCCTAGAACAAGATTTTTATTCAGACGACAATATATACAATGGTGAAACCGTCGTATTTGGAACGGGATTCAATTACGAGATAGGGGATACCTTAATCGCTTCGATTTTTCATATTGATGAAGCTTATTACAATTTCTTGGAATCCGTAGATAATGCCGCACAATCTAACGGAAACCCGTTTGGCTCTCCTGCTTCGATTAGGGATAATATCGAAAATGGAACAGGGATTTTCACTGGACTTTCCTACGTTCGAGATACCGTCATCGTAGAACTTTAGGTCTTTTTATTAGCAAAATACCATGCTATAAAAGAGCGCTTTAATGCTAATGTCTAATTAGCTCATGCCTGAAAAATAGCCAAAGATGAGTACCAAAAGTACGATTGTGACAACACCTACAATTGTCAGTATCTTGCGTTCTTCCTTCTTTTGACGTGCTTCTGCCAGTTTTTTTCTTTTTGATTTTGCCATTTTAATGAATTAAATTTTGTAATAAAATATTTTACAAAAGGAAAATAAATAAACTGTTTAAAACATCAAAATAAAACTAAAGAAAATCAAAACTGAGCTTCGTAAAAATCAACGATTTGCTCGTCTACCAATATATCCTGCGGTCGTATTCTTTCTTTCAGTACGATGCCCTCCAGTGTTCTACAACGGCTCAATGCCACATAGGTCTGTCCATGTTCAAAAGCACCTCGCCCTAGGTTTATCATGACCTTGTCGAAAGTCTTTCCTTGGCTCTTGTGGATGGTGATTGCCCAGGCGAGCTTGAGCGGATACTGCTCGAAAGTTCCAATCGTTTCCGATTCAATTTCATTGCCTGTCGGTTTCATTTTATACTTTTGGATTTCCCAAGTTTCTTTTTCAACCTCCACTGTTTTTTCTTTGCCCCCTTCCGTGATTTTTACTAGGATTTTATTTTCAGAAAGAGCCGTCACTATTCCTATGGTACCGTTGACAAAGCGTTTTTGAGAATCATTTTTGATAAACATGACTTGAGCTTGCTCTTTGAGGCTCAAGAGGAGTTCGGTAGGGTAGAGCCGAGGGTTGAAATCGCCTGTGACCTTAGCCGTATAAGTGAAATTAGGAAAGGGGATCGCCTCGATTCTATCTCGGTTGATTTTGTCCACTAGGCGATTCCTAGCAGATAGAGTGATATAATAATCTTGTTCATTCCCGTCGGGCTGATAGCGTTCATTGAGGTCGTCAAGGTCGTCTTGGTCGGCACGATTGAGCCGAATCGCATCCAATAGGCGGATGAAATGCCGTTCTTCTTGGCGGTAGACTTTCCTCAATTCGAGCATTTCCAATTCAATATCATTGACGACATCGGCGGAAAAAAAATAAGGGCTATCATAGTAAGTTTGAAAAAGCATTTTCTCTTCGGGGCTAGACACTACGGGAGGTAATTGAAACAAATCCCCAAAGAAAACCAACTGTACCCCACCAAAAGGCTCTAAAGGTCGCTCTCGGTTGATACGCAGGAAATGATCCATATTGTCTAGCATATCAGCTCTGACCATCGATATTTCGTCAATGACCAAGACGTCCATCTTTTTATACAATCGCTTGAATCGCCTCGGTTTAATGTCAGATTTAGAAATGGGTTTTGGAGGAAATCCAAAAAAAGAATGGATGGTTTGCCCTTGTACGTTCAAAGCGGCTACACCCGTGGGGGCAAGCACGACTACCTTCTTTTTGGTCGTGTTGCGGAACAACTGCAAGAGCGTCGATTTGCCCGTTCCCGCCCGACCTGTAATGAAGAGACTTTTACTGGTTTTTTCGATGATGTCCAAGGCATATTTAAAATCTTCGCTGAGTTCGAGTGCTTGCATTATTGTTTGTTAGTGATTATTCCAAACTGTTATGTGAGTAAAGTTCCAATCCTTAGTAAGTCAATGTTTTAGGTTTATTTGAAGCTCAAAATTCATCAATCCTCAATCATCATTCAGCCTATTGTGTTTTGGGCTTAAATAGTTTTCTAACTGGGCGTATAATTCACTGAGCCAATGTGGGCTTGGATAGCTTGCTTCAAAACCCCTTTCGGATTTCATTCTACTAGGGAAAATAACAGCTTTTTCAATTTTCCAGCCGAGTTTTTTCCAGCGGATAGCTTCATTCCATCTGATGGTTTCATTAAGTTTTTCTTGGAAAATGCTTTTGTCAACAATCGCTTTCCTTTGTCGAAACGCATCAGGGAATTGCAATGCTAGGCCTAGGCTATCGTACCGTTCCACATTAAAAAAACCAATCGGTAACTGCTCGTTGACTAAGGAGTTGTCTTTTTTTTCTAGTAGGGTATCTTGCTCCCACACTTCTATTGATTTTTCTTTTACAAAAAATAAAATATCAACTCCTCGCTGCTGTGGCGGAATTGGAACAGGAACGGCTTGGTCTTTTTTACAAGAAAAAAACAAGGATAAGCCTATTAGGAAGATGAAATACCTCATTCGACCTCATTTTCAAAATCCATTTCCAAATTATAAAACAAGAAACTCATCACATCGGCAGCTTCTTCAATTTTCTTGGAAGTCGGTTTACCTGCTCCATGGCCAGCACTCGTATCTATTCTAATCAAAACAGGTGCATCCCCATTTTGATGGTGCTGAAGTTCGCTCGCAAACTTATAAGAGTGGGCAGGGACAACACGGTCGTCGTGGTCGGCAGTCGTGATGATAGTAGCGGGATATGCTGTTTGAGCTTCGATATTGTGCAATGGAGAGTAAGCGTATAAATACTTGAACTGTGCTTCATCGTCGCTCCGACCATAATCACCTGCCCAAGCCCATCCAATCGTAAACTGATGATAACGCAACATATCCATGACACCTACCGCAGGCATTGCCACTTTGAACAGGTCGGGCCGCTTGGTCATACAGGCCCCCACTAATAGACCGCCATTGGAACGGCCTTGAATACCCAGTTTTTGCGGATTGGTATATTTTTTCTCGATGAGATATTCAGCGGCAGCGATAAAATCATCAAAAACATTTTCCTTGTTTTCGAGCGTACCAGCCTTGTGCCATTGTTTTCCAAATTCACCTCCGCCTCGGATATTCGCCACCGCATAAATGCCCCCTTGCTCTAGAAAAGCGGCCTTCGTCGGGTCAAATGAAGGCAGGATACTGATATTGAAACCTCCGTAGCCATAAAGCAGTGTAGGGTTTTCCCCATTCAGTTCCAATCCTTTTTTATAGGTGATAAACATAGGGATTTTTGTTCCATCACTGCTTGTATAAAGAATTTGTTTGGTCTCGAATTGAGCGGCATCGAAATCAATGTCAGGCTTTTTGAAGAGCGTTACTAGATTGGTGCTCACATCAAACTCATAAATCGAAATGGGGTTTATGAAAGAAGTAAAACTGAAATAGACTTTATCACTAAAAGGATTGGCCTGTATTTCACCAATAGTTCCGAGACCGGGCAATAGTACTTCTGATTCGTATTTTCCTTTTTTAGAATATATTTTCAAACGGCTGGAGGCATTTTCTAGGAAAGAGACCACGATTTTGTCTTTTGCAAGAGTGGCATCCCTGATTACATTTTCGGATTCTGGAATAATCTCTTGCCAGTAACTCGCATCTGGTTTGGAAGGATTGACCAAAATGACTCTATAATTAGGGGCTTGATGGTTGGTTCTAAACAAAAGACCTCCTTTGACTCTTCCGACCAATTCAAAATCGTCCTTAAAACTTTTGGTTATAATAGAGAAATCGCTTTGTCGCTTGAGATCTTTAAAGTAAAGCTGATTGCCGCTCGTAGAGCGAGAAGCAGAGACTAAGAGATAGCGCTCATCTTGGGTTGTCTCCGCCCTAAAGTTACGTTGTGGATGTCGCCTATCAGCAAACACCAATTCGTCTTCCGACTGAGGTGTTCCTAACTGATGATAGAAGACCTGATGAAATTCATTTTTCCCAGATAGCTTTTCGCCTGATTGTGGTTCGGGGTAGCGACTATAGAAAAACCCCTTATCTCGCCAGGCAATATTGGAAAACTTCACCCATCTGACGGTATCTGTTAAGAGGGCATTTTGCTCCAAATCTTTAATGTAAATCGTGCGCCAGTCCGAACCACCTTCAGCAATTCCATAAGCTAAATACTGACCATCTTTAGAAAAACTATGGAGAGCGAGAGAAGCCGAACCATCTTCAGAGAATTGGTTGGGGTCTAAGATAGTTTCGCCTTGTTCTCCCAGCGTTTTGTCTAGGACAAGGACATCTTGGTCTTGCAGTCCATTATTTTTGAAATAGGTATAGGCTTGACCTACTTTTTTTGGGGCAGTATAGCGAGCGTAGTTCCAGAGCGATTCTAGGCGGTCTTCCATTTCATCTCTGAAAGGAATTTGGTCGAGATAGGCGTAGGTTAGGCGATTTTGTTGGCGTACCCAATCTTTTGTAGCATCCCCGTTTTCGTTTTCTAGCCACCGATAGGGGTCAAGTACCTTTGTCCCATGATAATCATCAACAATTGAGGTGTCTCTGAATGTTTTAGGGTAACTTAATTCAAAAGCTTTTTCTGCTCCTTCAATTGGTTTTGTAACCTTTTCTTTACAAGAAGAAATGACCATTAAGAAAAGAATAACAAGACCTATAATCTGATAGCGACTCATATTTATGATACTTTCCGTAAATTTGTGTGCCCACTATACTAGATGACCACCTTGAAATCATAAATTGATTTCATTTGAGTAAAATAGCAACGTGCAAATTATGCAAAAAAGAACAATTATTAGTATTCTTTCATTCGTCTTTGTGTTTAGCTTTTTCCAATTAGAAGCACAAGTACGTACAACAAATGAAAAGGGAGAAGCCATTATCCGTTATTCTGATGGTACATGGGAGTATGCAGAGCCGCAGAGCAGTATTTCTGAAACAGATTCTCGGAAAAAGGCGCAAAAACTGGCGATTGAAGCAAGGAGATCAGAAGCCGAAAAAATCAAGGTAGAAAAACTAGCACAATTAGAATATGACCGATTGAAAACGAAGGTCACCTATATGCAAGATGCCGAGGAAAAGAAAGTGAAAAAATCGGAACTTAAATTGCTGAAGTCCAAATTGAAAACGGCTAAAAGTGCTCGAAAAAAGGCTTCTAAAAATGCTCGTTTCTACGAAGGACTCATTGACATGCCTACTGAAAAAAGAGAAGCGGCATTGGCAAAAAAGATAGAAAAGGATGCGGTCGCACAACGCAAAGCGGAACGCGAACAATTAGGTTTGGAAGCAGAAACTTTAGCTGACGAAGAAAGACCAAAAAAACCTAAAAAGGCGAAAAAAACCAGAAAAGAAAAAGTTGACGTGGAGACAGAAGAACCATCAAGAACAAGGGAGAAGATAGTGCGTACGACCGAAGCTCCAAAAATCCCGGGCGTACTTACTCGAATGGACAAAATAAACTTAGCCGAAAAGCGTCATAAAGAGTTGAACAAGAAATATGACACTCCAATAAGGGATTATAGTAATAAAAAAGATTGTTCCTTTGCTTTTAATGAAAAGGACGAATTTACTGGGGAATCCAAAAAAGGGCTAAATCCAAGGTTGTTTTTTACCAACACGGATGAAGCGCTGATTCCATTTATGAATGGAGAGGATTTCCTAGTTTGTGAAGGCTATTTGGCTCAAGTTTCGGGTGGTAGAATTGTATTGGCACTCACTTACACCATGAAAAGTGTGGATGCTATCCGACAATACGGACGTCTCGATGCGGGTTCTGCTTTGAAACTCAAATTGCTCGATGGTACGAGTATTTCGCTCTGGAACAACAGAGAAGACCCAGGCGTAGTCAACAAAAGAAAACAAACTACGGTTTATCAGGGTTTCTACAATATCAGTCAGAGTGATTTGAAAAAACTCAAAAAATCAGAAGTCAGTAAAGCTAGAGTGGTTTGGAGTTCGGGCTATGACAATTATGAGGTATATGAACTCGATTTCTTCAAGGAACAGCTAGAGTGTTTTGATTTGTAGTGCAAGTTCTGTTTTGCATATAATCAAGTGTCTAATAGATTTTATTCTAAAATCTAAATACTAAATACTAAAATCTAATAAATCAGTGCTAGGATTGAAATTGCCAAC
>JAHDBO010000408.1 GCA_020630355.1 Saprospiraceae bacterium | reverse complement strand
TTGTTGCCACAATCTGCATCGGGATTACTAGAATCTTCAGGTGTTCCAGCACAACCGAGGCCATTGACATCAATCGCTCGCCCCGTCGTCATGACGATACCTCTCTCTATTGAGATGTCATCTGCCGCATCTCCAAAAAAACCAACAGATGCAGCACTCCCAATGAAGGTTACGTTTTCAACAATGACCCCTTCTCCTAGAAAAACATTCCGAATCAAATCTTCTGGGCTGTCATAAGGCGGTTGGTTCCCTGGCACGATTTCGACCTGAGCGTTTACTAGGTTAATTCCAATAAAAAAAAGTAAAAAAAGGCTAAGTAGCTTTGACATCTTTAGTCTGATTCAACTGAGTAATTCGCAAGGGTTTGCTATGTAAATTTAACTACTAAAATAAGGATTACAGTATAGAGCAAGATTTTTTTATTTGGATGTGGTCTGGTGGCAGTCTTAAATGTTCGTTTAAGTAACGATAAAAAAACAACCTTTCTGTTTTATGGCTGTCAAATTTGAGGGGATACCGTTTGGGGGGACAGACTAAATGGAGCGTTCATTCCCGGCTCCACCCCTAATTCTGCAAACTCCTGAAGTCCACAGGAACAACGGAAGACACGCCTTGCTCCTTCATCGTCACGCCATAAATAATATCTACGGACGCCATCGTCTGCTTGTTGTGCGTCACGATAATGAACTGGGAATCAGTGGAGAACTCCTTGATAATTTTATTGAACTTACCAATATTCGCATCGTCCAGCGGTGCATCGACCTCATCGAAAATACAGAAGGGCGCAGGCTTCAAAAGGTACAAGGAAAAGAGCAATGCCGTAGCGGTCAAGGTCTTTTCACCACCTGAAAGCTGGTCGATGGTCTGCGGTCGCTTGCCTTTTGGTTTGGCGACGATTTTGATTTTGGAATCGAGTGGGTTTTCTGGGTCGAGCAAGAGCAAATCACAGGTGTCTTCCTCCGAGAACAAGCTTCGGAACACCCGTTGGAAATGCTCCTTGGTTTTCAAGAAAGCCTCTAGGAAATGAGTCGTGGCCGTTTCTTCGATTTCCTTGATGGTCTCTAGGAGCGAATCCTTGGCCTCCAATATATCGG
>JAHDBO010000109.1 GCA_020630355.1 Saprospiraceae bacterium | reverse complement strand
CTTTTGCCGAATTATCCAGAATATCAACACTTTCTGTTTCATACTTAAATGAAATAGAAAAAGGGAAAAAATACCCCAAACCAGATAAAATTGAACCACTCGCAGCCGCATTGGATGTGAGTTATGATGAACTAACTTCTGAAAAATTGGGACAGGAATATACGCCTGTCATGGAATTGCTCAATTCCAATTTTTTGAACGAATTACCTTTAGACATGTTCGGTATTGAACTTTCTAAAGTGGTAGAAATCATAGCTAATGCCCCCTTACAAGTTGGTGCCTTTATTTCGACTTTAGTAGAATTATCTAGGCATTATGCCCTAGGAGAGGAGAGTTTCTTTTTTGGGGCACTACGTGCCTTTCAGGAGCTGAACTACAATTACTTTGAAGATATTGAAAATGAAGCGCAGGCTTTCATTCAAAGACATCATTTGCCGAAAGGTACAGAAATGACTTCTCAGCAATTGATGGGTATTTTGAAAAAGGAGTACAAATACAATATCAACCTTGAACACTTACAGCACAATCCTGACCTAGAGCGATTGCGTACCATCTTTGTCCCGAAAGGGAAAAAATTCTACCTCAACGGCAACTTAGACGAACAGCAGCGGCTACTTCTATTAGGGCGAGAGCTTGCTTTTAACTACCTCAAACTTAGCCCACGTCCCGAAATCAGTCCTATACAAGAAGTCAACTCTTTTGAATTGGTTCTAAACAACTATAAAGCCACCTACTTTGCGGTCGCTCTCCTTATCAACAAAGACGAATTGACTGCAGATTTGATGGCTTTCGCCAAAAAAGAAACTTGGGATGTCGATGCCTTCCTCACTATGGTCAATAAACATCAAACGCCTCCAGAAGTATTTTTTCATCGTTTAACTAGTATTCTCCCAAAATATTTTGGCATCAAGGAGCTTTTCTTTTTGCGCATCAACGATAAAAAAGGGAAAGGACGTTACGATATTTCGAGGGTCTTGCACATGAACCGACAACATCATCCCCATAGAAGCGGACTAGGAGAGCACTACTGCCGCCGTTGGGTTTCTATCGATATTTTACAAAACAGAGAAGAGGGGGATAAGATTGAAGTACGCACCCAGCGTTCTCGCTATCTTGGCTCAAATGATGAGTACGTCTGTGTAAGTTTGGCTGGTTCTGCCTTTTATGCCGCTGGCGACAATGTTAGTGTAACACTCGGACTTTTACTCAACGATAAACTGAGAGAAAAAATCAAGTTTGTGGACGACCCTGCGGTGCCTAACCGAGTGGTCAATACCACTTGTGAGCGTTGCTCTATTTCCGATTGTGCCGAGCGTGTCGCACCGCCTATCGTTATTGAAAAACGGATTGCCAAACAGAAAATGGAATATGCTTTGAATGTGATTCAGGGGCGTTGATTTGATATGTACTACCCACGCCTCAACCAGCGAGCAGGGTTCAATTTTTTCTTTCCTTTTCGGATTTCTAGATGCACTTCGGATTGCCCTGTGACCGCATTTGTTCCGACTGTACCAATAGTCTGTTCCCCCTGAATAGTCTCCCCTTCCTCTACCGAAATAGTACGTAGATTGGAATACACCGTATAATAAACTCCATGTTTCATTAAAACAGTGTATTTTCCGCCACGCATCATACGTGCAGAGATAATTTTTCCTCCAAAAATGGATTTTACTATTGCGCCTCGACTCGTCTGAATATCGATGCCTTTATTGTCGATTTGTAAGGTTTTCAGCAATGGATGTGCCTGCTTCCCAAATCGTTTGGATATAAAGCCGTTCTCTACGGGCCAAGGCAATTGCCCTCTATTTTTCCTAAAAGAGGCCGCTAGTTCTTTAACCTCTGGTGTAGAAGGAAGCTCTTTTTTAGCTCCATCATAAGAGCGGCCAGCTTCTCTAGTTTTTCCTACATCCTCCCAGATGACTTTCTCTATAGCAGCATTGAGAGATTGCCGTTCTTTTCTTTGTTTGTTGAGTGCTTCTTTAAGTCGCCCCTCGTCTTTTTTAAGACTTTTCAGTAAATCGTCCTTTACCCTCAACTCCTGCTCAAGCAGTAATTTTTGGCTCTCTTCATCCTTCAACAACTGTTCTTTTTCTGATTTCCTTTGCTCCAATCCCTCTATTTTTCCTAGCAGGGATTGCTGTGTCCCTAAGATAAGTCGAACTTGTTTTTTTCTGTACCTTTCATATTGTCTCAGATAGACCCATCGCTTCATCGTTTCGTTAAAAGAGCGTGCCGAAAGCAAAAACCAGAGGTCGTTCCTTGTCTTTTTCAGATGGTATGCTTTGCGTGCCATTTTACCGTATTCCGCTCGCAATCGCTCTACATCGACTTGAAGCGATTCGATGACACTACTAGAGCGAATAATACTAGAATTGGTGAAATCTATCTCTTTTTGAAATGTATTGACCAATTCCTCTCTTTTGTCAATTTGATTTTTCAAAGTCAGATATTGGGCATAGGTCGCCTTTTTATCTTTCGATGTTTTTTTGAGCAATTTGGAGGTATTGCTAATCTCTTTGATGAGCTTCATACGTTTCTGCTCCAAATCCTTGCGCTGCTGGGCATTTGCCGAAAGGCAAACCAACACTAATGTCAATAAAAACAAACCACGATTATTCCACCCTTTCATAGTGCGCAGGAATTTCAAAACGCATCGTTTTTTCTTCGTTCAATACCACTCTAGAAAAATCCAACTCTAGGCTCAGTTTTCCTGTTTGGCGGCTATACATTTGTATCTTACGAAAATACGAAAAAAGTACTTCCTTGTCCAGTTTCCTGTAATCTGACTGTTTGAAGTCAACTTCCCTATTTTCGTTTTTATCAAAAAAATTCATACCGTTCAGCAAGAAATTTAGACCGTTAACCCTGTAGTTGGCCACAAGGTTATTCACATCTTGTTTCAAGACATAATTTTCTTTTTCCACTCCTGCTCGTCCGCTTATTTTTTCCTGTACGAAAACAGGGTTTCCTAGGAGCATTTCCTGCATTCCATCAAAATCAAAAGGGATATTGTAGGCTTTTTTAAGCCGCTCGAAGGGATAAGAAGCATACCATTTCTCTAGGCGGTTCATCACCGTCATCGAGTCGGGCGTAATCAAAACCCGCACCCCTTCAATATTAATACGGCGAAGGCTCATCCAGATTTTTTCGCCTTTTTTCATGCGGACATAAGCGGTTGCTTTCTCTATACCTTCTGCTGTTTCAAACCGAATCTTAGCTTTACTATTGAACCATTCTGCCTCTATTTTATTCTTTTCTAATTTAGAAACGACCCGTTTAGCAGTACGGGATTTAAGGTTTACCACGCCATCTTTGGGCGGAGCTGTCTTACAGCTTGCCAACAAGAAAATGGATAGAGATATGAAGAGTATTTTTTGCATTGAACCCGTTAAAGCAACTTCTCAAAAGTATTTAAGTAACGATAATTAACGGCACTAAATTTTCTATTTTTTTGATTTAAACCTACTTTAACCAATGTGCCTGATAATCCCTTGCATAGTCTTGTATGGTATAAGGTCGCCTTCCTAGAATTTCTCCTAAAGCAGGGTCGACATGGTCCTCTTTTCCAGCTCGCACATAATCATATAGCATATTCGTATAATCACAGGCGTTTTTGGTCCATCCTCGTTCCATCATCGTTTTGGTGTATTCTTCTGATGACAAAGCAACATATCGAACCTCACGGCCAGCAGCCTCCGAAATTGCAGCCGCCACTTCCGTATGAGTAATCGACTCACCACAAGTCAAACCGATGGTTTGACCAAGATATTCTTTAGTTAAAAAAGACTTTAGACAAGCTGTTGCGATATCTCTTACATCAATAAAGGCAGTCTTTGTCTCTCCTGCTGGCAAGTAGAAAGCATCTTCTTCTTTAATCGTCGCTCCTATCCAAGTATGGAAATTCTGCATAAACCAACCTGGTCTAAAAATAACGTAAGGCGTCTGCCCTTCTCGAATAAGCTGTTCTATTTTAAACAAGCTCATCCCCTCTACATCGCCTGTTGTACGTCCAGAACTAAAAGTCACTCGCTGTACATTCGATTGAGCGACCGCATCAAGAAACACGGCGACTTTCTCCGCAGCAACAACTGCTACAAAGAAGACCATATCAACGCCATCTAATGCGTATTCAAAAGTACTAGGGTCGTCAAAATCCAAGCGGCGCAATTCATAATCGTCGCCTAGAAATGTTCTTGCTTTCACTAAATCTCTTACACCTGCAATTATATCAATATCGGGATAAGCAGCCGATTGTCGAGCAATTTCAGAGCCGATTTTGCCTGTTGCACCAATGACGAGTAATTTCATGTGTATTGATTTTTCTGTAACGATAACTTTAACAATGCCCCCAAATCAAAACTAATCATTAAAGTGATAAAACAATGTATCTTTAGTATGAAGTTGTTTAAAAATGATTTAGTAATATGAAATACTTTTTTCTATTTATTTTAATTGTTTGGGGTTTCTTCCAACTTCGTGCTCAGATAGAATATCCTCAAAAATTTCTTAAAAAACTAGAAAGAGCGAACCTAGCGTTCTACGAGCCCGTAGAGGGACGTTTTCGCTCTATAGCTATAAGTAAAAATGAGATTTTCAAGCCTGATTTCACTATCGAATCCCGATTGAACCAACTGGAAATACAGTATGCCATTCACTTTAATAAAGATGAGCATCTGAATAGAATCCCACATATTCAAGGACATGCGCTAGCACTTTCTTTAGCGAGTAATCAAGCGAATGATGATATTGCAGTTGCTTATTATTCTGAAAAGTTGCTTTATGACAAACAACTAGATTGGGCTGCTCAATTTGATTTCATTCCCAAACAAGAACTGAGCAATAAACCCTTTGCCACACTTATCGCTCTTCAACGTGCTAAAAGCAATGCAATCGCATATCTTCTTTTCTTCTACACAGAAGCCAACTTAGATTTCACTCATTATTTTGACACCCTTCAATTTGATACACTATAATGCATCAAGCAATAAATATTGAACAATGGAATAGAAAGGATGCTTATTATTTTTTCAAGGATTACGAAGACCCCTATTTCAATATCACAGGAAATATTGAGGTCACGCAACTACTTCAACATTGCAAACAAAATCAACACTCTTTTTTTCTTCAAATCCTCTACGCTACACTAAAAGTGGCACATGACATCCCTGCTTTTAAATACAGAATCATCAATGAGCAAGTTGTAGAATTCGACTCTATTTTCATTGGGTCAACCGTACTCAATCCAGATAATAGTTTCAGTTTTTGTTATTTCGATTATGAATCGAATGCCCTAGCTTTCGAGGAAGAAGGCAAGCGCCGTATCACGGCTATCAATAATAAAGGCGGTATTGACGAACGTGTAGATGCCATTAACCTCATTCATTGTTCTACTATTCCTTGGATACGATTTACTTCCTTTAAAAATGCTAGAAAGCGTATCAAACATGATTGTATCCCAAAGATTGTCTTTGGTAAATATTTTAAAGAAGGGAACAAAATAATGATGCCCTTATCCGTAGAAGTGCACCATGCCATGATGGACGGTTATGACGTAGGGCTGTTTTTTGAAAAGATGGAAAATTATTGTGCTGCATTTAGTTAAAGTTCGTAATATCAGCAATTCATAACAAGTCTAACGTATCTTTGAGCAAAGTTTTCGTTTCATGAAAATAAAAACCCTCCTCCTCTTTCTATTTGTCGCCAGTGGTCTGTTTGCTCAAGAGATATGCGACAACGGTATCGATGATGATGGTGATACACTCATCGACTTGAATGACGAAGATTGTGTTTGTACCGCACTAGCTCCAACTTCGTTGATTCCTAATCCCTCTTTTGAAGAACGCAGTTGCTGCCCAAGTCAAAACGAACAACTAATCTGCGCCATCGGCTGGGAACAGGCTTCAGCAGCTACAACAGATTATATTAATACCTGTGGCAATTACTTGGGCAATACTAGTATCCCTGCCGTAGCACCGCTACCCTTACCCGACGGAGAGGGAGCAGTTGGTTTTAGAGACGGGCAACGTAATGCTGGCCCTCAGTACAAAGAATATGTAGGCGCATGCCTCACCGAAGCGATGGAAATCGGTTCACAATACCGCTTTGATTTTTATGTCGGATTTCAAGATAATGTAGTTGGAAATATGTCTTTCGACATGGCATTTTTTGCTTCTACCTCTTGTAATAATTTGCCTTTTGGAGGTAGTAATTCTAGGATAGGTTGCCCTCTGAACGCTGGAGGATATACACAACTAGGACAAATCACTGTAAGCGGCAATAACGAATGGGTACTCGTCAGTTTTGAATTTACCGCCGACCAAGATTATGAGGTCATTGTCCTTGGTCCGAGCTGTGCCGATAATCCAAACTTTAGAGAAAATCCTTATTTCTATGTAGATGGTCTGACCCTAGCAGAAAGCGGTGAATTTGGCTTTCCTCTGGAATCTATCAATGGTTCTGTTTGTGAAAATGGGCTACAACTTACAGCGCCACAAGTCCAAGGCAACACCTATCAATGGTATTTCGACGGCGTAGCATTACCAAGTGAAAACAATGCGAGTATTTTACTAACAGAAAACAATCCTGAAGGCATTTATAATGTCGTTATCAATGATAGCAATGGCTGTTCTCTTTCTCAGGCTTATGAACTCATGATACCAGATTATTTTACCGAAGTCAACGGTGCTATCTGTGAAGGCGAGCCTTATGTTATTGGTAGTGAAA
>JAHDBO010000108.1 GCA_020630355.1 Saprospiraceae bacterium | reverse complement strand
AAACTTGGTACTCTTCCACCACTTCCTCCTCAAAAGGAGCGAAAGCCGCTTTTTGCAATCTAGACCAATCGACGCCACAGCGGTAGTATTGGCCAAATTGGCAAATATATTCCAAGTCTTCATCCCGTCTCAGCTCGTGGTCGGTCGTCCTTGTAAAAGTATAGCCATCCCTAGCTTCCACGCCTCTCCAATTGTGAGCCCCAGCGGTTTCTACTTGGGCAGCAGCGGTGGAGGTGCCCCACAAAAAATCTTTAGGAAATTTTAAAAATCGCTTCTTGTCCATCGTTTTCTTTGACTTTGCGCACAATTTAACAAAAAGGATTTTCTCATTTTCATGAAATTTGAAAAAGAAGGATTTATTTTGAGGGTGCAAACAAATTTATACGATGAAAAATATAATCATTAGTCTACTATTGATAGTGCCATTTTGGGGTATCGCTCAAGCAAATAATCCTGAGATAGAGGTATTGAATAAAGAACTAGAAGGCTTAAAAAGTCAAGAAATCAAAATCAAAGAAAAGCTTGAAGTTTTGAAATTAGATGGGATTCAAGCGGACTTGAAAAAATATGGTCTCCCAAAAATAGAAGCAGGGGAAGAGATTGTCCACCACTCTGCGATGTCTTTGGTTTATAGTGAGGAACATGAGCAGGCGAAGTGGGTGGCGCACGTTGTACTGCCCGATATTGTCAAAGGAACGGTCGCAAGGAGCAACGATTTTCGGGAAGACCCGAAAGTCAAAACGGGAACGGCGGTCGAGAAGGACTATTTTTTGAAATATGAACAAAAAGATGGCTCTTTTGAATACGATGGTTTTGGGTACGATAGGGGGCACCTTGCGCCATCGGCTGATTTTAGATGGTCCAAAACGGCTTTGTCGGAGTCTTATTATTACTCGAATATGTCGCCACAGGTAGCTGATTTCAACCGTGGTAAATGGGCGGAACTGGAAGGCTTGGTGAGAGGGTATATGTATCACAATGAAGGCACACAGCTTTATGTGGTTACGGGGCCGATCTTGAAAGAGGGTTTGCCGGTCATTGAGCGTTCAGTCAATAAGCCATCTATCCCAAAGCTTTATTTTAAGGCAATTCTGGATTTGAAAAACGAGCGAGCGATAGGGTTCATCATGCCCAATCAGCTGATTACTTATCCGATAGAATCTTTTGCGGTGACCTTGGATAAAATAGAAGAGGAAACGGGTTTGGATTTATTCCATCAGTTAGCAGATGATATTGAAAGTAGAGTAGAAGCTCAAAAAGATATTAAAGCCTGGTTTCCGCCAAAAGTGCAGGACGATGTCGAACCGATTTATCCACCCTCATTGCCACCAAGTACCTTCAATACGATTCAGTCCAAATTGTATATGGGGAAGGGGAAGAAGATTAGTGTCTGTGGTACAGTAGTAAGTACTAAATTGAGTCGGAAAGGGAATGTATTTATTAATTTGGATAAGAAATTTCCAAATCAGGTCTTTACTATAACTATTTTTAAAAAAGATATGCTCAACTTCAGTTATCCTCCCGAACAAGAATTGGTTGGAAAGACAATTTGTGCCAAGGGCGTCGTTACGAGCTTCAATGGTACGCCGACCATGAATATCAAGAAAGAGGAAGATGTCCGTTATTACGGTGAAGATGGGGTACAGTAAGTCGGGTCAAATTCGTTTTGGACGCTTTTGTTAATCGAACAGCCTATTGTGTTCAGCTAGGCTGCTCGCTCATGTTCCAATACTCATTGATCGTGCGCATCATGCTGATGAAATCTTGATAATTCAATGGTTTGACCATATACCCTGCGATACCCAAATCGAAGGTTTCGAATCTATCTTCTTGGTTTCTAGACGTCGTTAGGACAACAACTGGTATCTTTTTCAGTTTCTCGTTCAAGCGTAACTTCTCAAGAAACTCAATGCCGTTCATCTTTGGCATATTCAAGTCAAGTAGAATGAGCTTAGGAGCTGGTTGATCTTCGCTGTTCAAGAAATCGAGTGCTTGTTCTCCATCTTCTTTGTGAACAACAGGGTTTATAACAGCCAGTTCTTTGAAGGCACGTTTGACCGTCAAAGCATCAACGTAATCGTCTTCTACCAGTAAAAGTGGTTTGATTCTGTCCATTTGGTCTTACAATTGTGCAGGCACATAGCGGGCGATGTGTCTTTGTTAAAAACTAAAAGTAGTTTACCTAACGGCAAACGCAAAGCAATTGTGTAAAATTGCTAAAATGTAAGACTTAAAATTAGGAATAATTCGGGTGGTCACATTTTTCTTAGAAATAATCAATAATGTGACTGGTACAAATCTAGTACTTTTTTATTGTAAATGCAAAGGTTGTGCCGTTATTTGGTTGAGATTCGACCCAAATTTTTCCTTCATGACGCTCAATGATGCGTTTAACAATGGTAAGACCAATCCCGGTGCTCTCGTATTTGTCTTTTGCTTGCAAGGTTTGAAAGATTTGAAAGATTTTCTCGAAGTGTTTTTCGTCGATACCTTGTCCGTTATCTTTTACTGAAAATTGGAAATGATCGTCTAATTCAATCCAGTCTAATTCGACCCAGCCTTGTTCTTTATCATTATACTTTATAGCATTGCTGATTAAGTTTTGAAATACTTGTTCAATGCGGACTCTTTCACAGTTGATGGTTGGGAATGTTTTGACTCGCCTAACTTCAAAGTTGGGCGGTGGATTGAGGCTGTCAAGGATGTCGTCTAAGGATTGATTCAAATCTAATGCTTCCATTTTTATTCGGATTCTACCAATTCTAGAATATTCTAAAATCCCTTCTATCAAGGCATGCATCCGATTGACCCTACCTTGGAGCAAAACTAATTGTTGTTGCCCTTCTTCTCCTATCAATTCGCCATAGTCTTCCTCTATCCAGTAAGAAAGAGCACTTATGGCCCTTAGAGGTGCTTTTAAATCATGGGAAACAATATAAGCGAAATCACGAAGTTCTCCATTGACATATTCAAGCTCTTCCAATAGTTCCTCTTTCTTTTGTTCGGCTTCTTTCCTCTTGGATATATCCCTTAAAAAAGCCGAAAAGAAATACCCGTTTTCTTGTTGTAAGGGAACGATACTCAATTCGATAGGGAACTCTAGTCCAGTTCTGTTGATAGCAGTAATCTCAATTCTTTTATTTAACACTGGGCCTTCCCCTGTTTTGAGAAAGTGCTTCATCCCTCTTGTATGAGCTTCTCTGTGTTGATGTGGAATTATGAGTGATCCAAGTTCCTGGCCGATCGCATCTTCTGGCGAAAACCCAAATACTTTGTGTGCTTGTGTATTCCAATCCGTAATAATTCCCTTTTCGTTAATAGTGACAACGGCATCCAATGCCGTGTTGAATATTAATTTGAGCTTGATCTCATTATCCCTTAACCTTCTTTGAATGTTAATTCTCCTTTGGGTTTCTTCACGTAGTTGATGGTGAGAAATACAAGCTTCGATGGAAGTAGCAAATTTGTTGACAACACTTTTAAGCTGAGCCACTTCTATTTTTTCAAACACAGTTTGTCTTTGGGAAGCATAAAGTTTTAAAAATCCTATTTGTTTTAATGGATATACCACAAAAGCCCCTTTGTTTTCGACGCCATGTTCTTGAATCAGTTGGGGAAAGACAGGATTGCTATGGCTTATTGAAAAGGGCGCCTTGTGTTCCTTTAATGTTTGAATAATAAAATGATCCTGTTCCATTTGCGTATCGAGCATACGGAA
The DNA here is from genome assembly GCA_020630355.1 of Saprospiraceae bacterium. Taxonomy (GTDB): domain Bacteria; phylum Bacteroidota; class Bacteroidia; order Chitinophagales; family Saprospiraceae; genus JAHDBJ01. Next base: position 3,034 of record JAHDBO010000108.1, on the reverse strand, counting down.
TCTTGGACTTACGTGTAGTACTTGATAAGTGTCTAAGCCATCGGACTGGATTGTTTTTGATGAAATCCAGACAGAAGCAAAGGTCAAGTTTTTTCTAGAAATTAGAATTTTGAAAAATTTTTCACAGTTCTCATACAAATCCATCGATGTCCCTATGGATAGCGATAGCTCATAAAGCATGGAAATATCTTGCACAATTCGGTTGCCCGTTTTCATTTCACAGGGGTTGATAATACTTTTATAAAAGTATCTAATTTTAGGTCTTTATTAGACATTATTCTGTTTTCGATTTTGGTAAAAACAGTAGGCTATAAAGTTATGATTATCAATCTAATATCTAAATACTGATTACTGATATCTGATTTTAGAATGCAATCTATCCTAATGTGCCTTTTCTGATTACGAGCTTGTCCAAAATAAATTTTATTTTAGGGAAGCTCTAAGCTAGAAGTTGAATGTAATTGTTTTATATCAATTATCAATAAGTCCTACTACGGTGGTTTTATTGAACAATTCAAGTAGGCCTTCTCCATAGGAGGAAATCTCACCTAGAGATAAAATTCCAATTAAAGGCTGATTATCAACAGACAACTTGAGCTCTTCGTCCAATGCTTCCAGCTCTTTTTTAAATTCGTCTTCTAGGAACAACACCCTGGAGATACAATCTATAATGAGGTTTTTTGACGGGCTGTTTTCTGTTTGAGCTAAGCTCGTCCTCATGGCTTCTTTAGCCGAGTTGATTAATGATTCGTTTTGACCTTTAAGGATATAGACCACTGAGTTTTCAGGTACTTCACCAACACAGATCAATGCACCATTTTCATCAACCGCTATGGGGTCCCTAACGATGTCTTCTTGCCCTTCTTTGAACATACCGAAAGGGAACCCTTTGGCAATAGAAAAGAAATTGCCATCTTCAAACTGTAAACCAGAATCTTCCTCTACTGCTTCCTTGTAAATTTCAAATGCATTTTGCCAATTCAATTCATAAATGATGTTTTTTTCCGCTTTAGTGACAACAAGTGGGCCTAGTAACTGCTTCCAACCATGTTTTACACCCAGACTTACTTCGGCGTCTATGAGGCAAAAGATGGCAGCGTCCTCAAAAAAACCATCTTGAGTAAAGATACAAGGCTGTTGTTGCAGGCTTAGCGAACCGGCACCACCACCTAGATAATTGACCTCACTTCCAAACACACCATAAATCCATTCAAGATAGCCCGCAATATTGCTAGCCAATCCATCTACAAAGGTCAATGCCATTAGATGCTTGTTGGTTGGCAATGTCTTTATTAGCTCGTGCTGATTGTTGGGCTCGGTACTCAAATTCTTGACCAGTACAATGTCTCCATACTTTGGGAGCTTTTGGATAACGGCACCATCTTCGTACTTGTTGGTATCATAAATGACTGCTGGAAACATACCTCCTAGGAGTTGAATGTTGTTTGCTTTGGCAAAATTGGAAACAGAAGAATAATCTACTTCACTTTTTTCGCCAACCATTAAAACGCACAATTCATTTTCGCTAAAAGCTGCTTGCTGAAGTTGGTTGACTATTTTGTCTGTAGTGGCTTGGTGTATAAACATGAGTTAAGAATAGAGCTTATTAGATTTTATCCTAAAATCAGATATTAGTAATTATAGTCTTTAGATATTAGATTTTTTCTTCTTTCAACATTCTGTAAATCGTTGACTTTCCAATATCTAATTTATCTGCAACTAAAAGGACATTATCGTCATATTTTTTCAAATAGTGGGAGATGATCCTAGAGGTGTATTCTTTTAAGGTCATTTCTTCATGTAGAAATGCCGTTTCTTTTCTGGGGCTAGAAAATTGAATGTCTTCCGCTTCAATCTTTGTCCCTTCTGCCATAACCGCAGCCAATTCAATGATGGCTTTCAATTCTCTTACATTCCCAGGAAAACGATAGCTCAATAATTTTTTTCTAGCTTCAGAATTAAGAGATAAATCGGGTAAACTATTTTTTTTACAAAAAGCGTTCAAAAAGGAATTAGCTAACAATAATACATCGTTCCCTCTTTCTCTCAATGGAGGTAGTACAACAGGAAGTCCGAGCAGACGGTAATATAGGTCTTCTCTAAAGTTCCCTTCGTTGACTTCCTCTGCAAGATTTCTATGCGTGGCGACGATTATTCTTGCATCTATTTTTATGGGTTTTGTTCCTCCTATTCTGTTGATTTCTTGTTCTTGCAAGGCTCTCAATAACTTTGCTTGAAGGTTGATGTCCATTTCTCCAATTTCATCCAAGAAAAGCGTTCCCTTATCCGCTAGTTCAAATTGTCCGATTTTACGAGTGTTTGCCCCTGTAAAAGCACCTTTCTCATAGCCGAAAAGTTCACTTTCTAAAAGTTCGGTAGGGATAGCGGCTACATTGACCGCAACAAATTTCCCTTTTCTCCTAGAGGAATTATAATGGATGGCTTTGGCAACGACTTCTTTTCCTGTTCCTGTTTCTCCCGTGATAGATACGGTGATATTGGTTTTGACCGCTTTATTGAGAAGGGAGAAGACCTTCTGCATGGGTTTGCTCTCGCCGATAATCGTTTTGCTAAACTCATATTTCTGCCCCAAGGCTTCTTTGAGTTCTTCAACCTCGTTTTTAAGGGTTAAATTGTTGCGAATATTGTTGAGCGTATTCAGTAATCGATCGCGTGTCTCGTTGTCTTTGGTGATATAATCATAAGCACCATCTTTTAATAGCTGTACCGCTGTACTGATGTCCTGCTGGCCAGATAGGATAATGACCCCTATTTCGTTGTTGTATCGCTTGATTTTTTTCAGTACTTCACCTCCATCCATATCAGGAAGGCTATAGTCTAAGGTGATGATAGTCGGATTGAGATGTAGATTGTCCAGACAAGATTTCCCATCCGAAAAAACATGGACTTCGTGGTCTGGATTGAGTTCCATGATGTATTTTACTAGACGAACGTACATCGGGTCGTCTTCTACCACGAAAACCCGCATTGAGTTTTTGTTTTGTTTCATTTAAGTTTTGTTCTATTTTTTAAT
>JAHDBO010000407.1 GCA_020630355.1 Saprospiraceae bacterium | reverse complement strand
TAAAGATGGTAAAGACAAGGCCCCTTTCTTAGTCAGTACAGGCATTGAAAATGGAATTGTTTCTTTAAATTCCAAGCAGCCTATCAGTAGTCTTTTCGCTTATTTTGGTAGCCAAAGACTCGCTCCTGAAGCAGTCAAGGTAGAGGGCAACTCCGCTACGATTGATTTGGCTTCCCTTTCGGGAAATGGGATTTTACAGTTATTGGCTCAAAACGAAAATGGCCTATCCAATGATTTGACCATTCCTATCCAAAATGGAAAAGCCATTGCGGATGCCCGCAAAATTGGACGAAAAGATATGCGTGCCGCTGTTTGGTACTTTATGATGGTAGACCGTTTCAATAATGGAACAAAAGACAATGATTTTCCTGTAAAAAATGACTCCATACACCCTAAAGCCAATCATCATGGTGGCGACCTACTAGGGATTACCCAGAAAATCGAAGATGGCTACTTCAAAAAACTAGGTATCAATACGATTTGGTTGTCTCCAATCACACAAAATCCAGATGGTGCTTATGGTTTTTGGCCGAATCCACCTTCCAAGTTTTCGGGTTATCACGGTTACTGGCCCATTTCTAATAAGGAGGTTGATTATCGCTTCGGTGATGAAAAGACTATGCGTGACTTGATTGACAAGGCACATGCCAATGACATCAATATCGTTTTGGATTATGTTGCCAATCATGTCCACGAGGAACACCCTTTATACGAACAGCACCCAGATTGGGCAACGGAATTATATCTACCTGATGGTTCTTTAAATACAGAGCGTTGGGATGACCACCGTTTGACGACTTGGTTTGACACTTTCATGCCGACCTTGGATTTCTCAAAGCCAGAGGTCGTAGAAGCGATGACGGATTCTGCCATGTACTGGGTAACGGAATACGAATTGGATGGCTTCCGCCACGATGCGACCAAGCACATTCAAGAATCTTTCTGGCGTACCTTGACCCAGAAAGTCAAATCCAACACCGAAGGGCCTATTTTCCAAATTGGGGAAACTTATGGTTCTTATGATTTGATTAGAAGCTATATCAGCACAGGAATGTTGGATGGACAATTTGACTTCAATATGTATGATGCAGCGGTTGCTACCTTCG
>JAHDBO010000107.1 GCA_020630355.1 Saprospiraceae bacterium | reverse complement strand
TTTTTTGAACAGCCTTTGGTTTTGCTTATTTCGGAAGCTCCTAGAAAGCTTTTTGAACAATTATAATACAAAAAGCCTTCTACTGTATAAGAAAGGGTGCTTATTATATTGTTCATGGATTGTACTGATAAAAATCATTTTTAGAATGATGCCCATCAGGTCTTGTCTAAAATATAACATGCATTTTGAAAATAAATTTATCGCTTTTTCATTCAGGAAGGAAAACCCGAATGAAATTTCAATTCATATCAAATTGACAACCATTTTATTTTTGTCTACAGATGATCAAGTTTTATCTTAAAAAAAACAATGGAATATGAATGGTATTATAAAGCTATTATTAAGTCTGTTTTTGTTTGGATTCATTCTACTGTGTAGTTCTTGTTCCAAAGATTACAATATCGATTTCTCAAATGGAGATATTCCTATTGATGTTCCTATTCCTGACGGTATTTCCAAACTAGAGAAAGCATGGACAGTATCTTATGATTCAATCAATTTAGGTCATCAGCTAGATGTATATGCATTTGGCTTGAATAAGGTATACTATATTGGTTTTCATGGTGACAGCATAGGATTTGGTATTAAACGAATAGATACTGCTAATGGCATAGAAGAATGGTTCTCTCTTAGTGGGGAAAAAGGTAGGGAAATCATTACGGCTTCTGCTGTGACAGATAGGAATCTGATTGTATACAGGGGGCATGATTATATTGCACGAGCTAATGCTTACACTGGAGCTACTGAATGGTACTTGCCCGTAGGGAGTTGGCAGAGTAGACCAAGTTTTGGGTTCTCCAACAAATATGTTTATCATGCAATAGAAGATGCAGAGGATGAAGAAGTGGTTCATTTAATGAAAGTGGATATTTATGCAGGAATTGAAGATGTTGTTAGAACATTCCCAATTGACCAAGAAGGGTATCGATCTGTTTTGGAAAGCTTAATAGGCTGGTCGGATGTGAATGGGGATGAAATTGTGTTTTTTCAATGTAAAAAGAAAAAACCAGACGATATAGGCGACAGAAAAGTAAATCTACATGCCTATAACGTAAGCCAAGGGCTTATGCAGTGGTCTCTAGAAGATGTAGTAGGAACAGAGTTTACTCTGAACACTACCCCATTCATAAATGAAGGTAAGCTATACTTTCAGGGGGTACGCACTTTAATTTGCATAGATATGAATACTGGAGAGAAACTATGGGAGAAGCAATTTCAGAATTCTGGTTTCTCCAAAGGAATGGCATTTTATAAACACATGCTACTTTGTCATGGAGATGGTTTTAAATTGCTTAATAAAAATACAGGTGAATTAATCTACCAATTCGGGGATAATATATTAGTTAATAATGATGTTCCTTCTACAAACGGTGGACCGATACATATTCATGATGGAATTGCATACACAATAGGACATGACCGCTTAGTTGCGCTCGACTTGGAAGAGTTTGAGGTGATATGGAATGAGCGATCTCCTAATTATTATGAAAAGGCGGGTGGTGCCACATTTAGATACAATCATCTCAGCATTGATGCTGAAACGGGATTGATATTGACAGCAGATGAACATTCTTACATGGGCATCAAGCTCTACAAACGACCATAAATAAACACCTCTCTCTGATTTTATATAAAAGCCCCCTCGACAACGTCGAGAGGGCTTTCTATTTGATATGAAATCAGCGATTATTTTTTCAAATCCCGACCACCTATCAGGTAATCTTGATATTCTTTGAGTTTCTCCCAAGTACCTGCCGCTGCCATACCCGCTTGCTCTGCCCAAGTCGATGGATTGTGCATTTTGTAGCGGTCGCCTGCTGCGTCTAGGATACCTTGCAAACGCTCCACGCTTGCCGCAGCCAAGTCGCTCCAAGTATGGATGCCGTCATTTTTCAATAACTGCTCAATTTTTGGGCCAATCCCTTCTACGATTTTCAAATCTTCTGGGTTAGAAGGGTTAGCTGCTTTTTGGTTCAGAGTGCCATCCAATTTCATGCCGTGCAATTTTGCAGCCTGCCCGACCCAGTCGTCTCTCTGGATACGTCCCGGGAAGAAAGCAATGGCATCGGTAACTTTATTGGATAAATCTTCATCAAATTGGCTCACTTGATTGTAGGTGAAGATGCCAAGATTATTCAATTTCTTTTCGATGAATGGCCCTACACCATTAATACGTTTTAAGTCGTCTTTTTCATCCGCAGAAGCCGAAGCAATTTTTGCACCCAATGCAGCTTTTACATCTGCACGAGCTTGTTCTGCTTTGGCTGCTTTATCTTCTGGGCTTGCAGCAGCCATCGCCATTTTTGGAGCGGCATCCGCTGCTGCCTTACAAGCATCTAAGTCGGCCTGAAGTTGGGCATTGGCGCCTTCCAGTTCCGCTACTTTGCCGCTGAGGTCTTCAGGCGTGCTTGCTACTTGATTTTGTAAACCAAGGATTTGACTGTTCAAGCCATCAATCTTAGTGTTGAAAACAGATTCTTTATCCGCCCAGCTTGCCAATTCGGCTTCTAGCTTGCTGCGCTCGTCTTTGCAAGAATATAAATCGCCATGCAATTGACCTTTTTCTGATTCGAGTTGCTTGATTCTAGCATGCAGCTCTTCCACTTCTAAATTGACCTTTTTGAGGTCGGCTGATTTTAGATTAATCTCTTCTACTTTGCCATTATATTTTGCATTTAATGCATTATACTCGTTGCCTTTTCTATCGAGCTCGCCTGTTAATTTACCGATTTTCCCTCTTGACAACAGCCAACGGAAAATCCAGCCTATCAAGAAAGCTATGAATAGCCAAAGGATGACCAACCAGCTGTCTCTAGTAGCTAGTTCGTCAAAAAGTTGTGTGATAAAATCCATATTGATATGATTTGTAAGATTAGTTATTAGATTTTAGTAGTTGGTTTTTAGATATTAGATTGAAAATCATCTTTCTACAAGCTACTAATTTTACCGAAATCGAAAATAGAAGAATGCCTATTTTATTTGAACATTGACCCGCCTGTTTTTTTGGCGGCCTGCATCCGTTTTGTTGGTTGCGATAGGTTGGCGTTCACCTTTCGTGGCGGTGCTGATTTTTTTACCTTCTACACCTATACCTTCAAAGTATCGTTTCGCACTTTTTGCACGTCGTGCGCCTAGCCCATCGTTGTAGGTGTTACTTCCTTTATTATCTGTATGACCGATAATTGTCAGGGACTTATTTGGATTCAGTTCCAAGTAAGTTTTTACGGAGTCGGCATAAGTTTGGAAGGCAGAGCCAGGTTTGAAAACATCGGAATTGTATTCAAAATTGGCATCAGAATAAGTCATGTTCGTAAAGGTGAAGGAAGCCTCAGAGAGTTTTTCCCCGTCCTTGTTGTAATCATCTGGTTTGGCGTCCCCGTCATCGCCTGCTTTTGCACCAAAACTCAGCGGTGACTCTAAGGTGTCCCCACTAACCATTTTATAGTCTATAGCAATACGATTCTCGTCGACCCCTAATTTACTGAGCAATTTTCTAGCGGCATCCGCTCGTACTTGACCTAAGTTCTCGAAAATCCCTACTTCTACACCCTGTTCGCTCTCTAGGAATTTTCCTACAATCTTTAATTTTTTCCCTGGGTTGGCTTTCATCCAATCCGCTACTTTCTGCAAGTAGGCTTCATTGTTGTCGTTAAGGTCGATATTCGAGCCATTGAACGCAAATTGGTCGAAACCATCAAAGACAACATTGCCGTCATCGGCAAAAGCTAGTGTTTTTGCCCGAGCGTTTGCCACGACTTCTTCTTCGCCACAAAGTCCCTTTATTTTACAGACATAATGGTGGCGACAAAAAGTGGTGAAAACTCCCCAGACGAGTAATCCGAGTAAGAAATACCTCATATTGTTGGTTTTTAAATAGTTTAATCCCTAACCAATTCTAAATGACCGCTGATGAAAATCAGAAAGCCATCTTTTGATGGTTTCTAAATTAGGGAATTTATTAAGAATAATGAAGGGTGTTTCACCATTTCATACAAATATGAGACGGGAAGCAATGTTTTTGGTAACAATATTGTATTGGAAGTGCCCTAAATGACAGGATTTCTTTGGCTTAGCCTTATTTTTTAGCGGCAAAATGACGGAGCATTCGGATTTCAGATTCCTTCAGGAAGCGGAATTTGCCACGAGGCACATCTTTCTTCGTGAGGCCTGCATAGTACACCCTATCGAGCTTGATGACTCGATAGCCTAAGTGTTTGAAAATGCGCCGTACGATTCTATTTCTACCGATATGGATTTCAATGCCTACTTCTTTGCGCTCCCCGTTTTTGGCATACTCTACACCATCTACAGGCGTGAAGCCGTCTTCCAAGGTCAAACCGTCCCTGATGAGCTGCATATCCGCTTCGGTGACTGGTTTGTTTAGGGTGACGTGATAGGTTTTGGTGACTTTATAGCGAGGGTGTGTCAACTTGACTGCAAGTTCACCATCGTTGGTGATTAGTAATAGTCCCGTTGTGTCTCTATCCAATCTACCTACTGGGAAAAGCCGTTCTTTGCTTGCTTTTTGGACGATGTCAATCACTGTTTTGCGTCCTTGTGGGTCATCGGTGGTGGTGATGGTGTTTCTAGGTTTGTTCAATAAGATATAGACCATCTCTTTTTTTAATGAGATGGTTTTTCCATCAAAGATGACCTCGTCTCCCTCCTTTATCCTGTAGAAAGGCTCCAAAACAACCTTGCCATTCACTTTGACTTTGCCCTTTTTTACTAAATCAGCTGCCTTTCTCCTAGAGGTGATTCCGCTATTGGAAAGGTACTTGTTTAGCATGGTGCCTTCTGATTTGTCTCCGTTGTTTGGTCTCATTCTGGTTGACTTGTATCTTTTACTTCTTCGATTGGAGCAGCTTCTCCAATACTGGTTTCGGGTTCTTTGAAATCTTTTGGTTTGGGTAAATCTTTGGTGCTATTGATGCCGAAATAATCCATGAACTTCTCGCTTGTGCCATACAATAACGGCCGCCCTGGCGCCTCGCTTCTTCCAGCGATGTCTATCAATTCTTTTTCTAAGAGTTTCTGAACGGAATAATCACAGCTCACGCCCCTGATGCGCTCCATTTCAGATTTTGTTACTGGTTGTTTGTAAGCAATGATAGAAAGTGTCTCCAATGCGGCTTTGGAAAGTCGTCTTTTGGTGATTTGACGAAGATAAGCCCCGACTGTGGGATGGAATGCGCCTTTTGTCAGAAATTGATAGCCTCCAGCAATCGCTACTAATTCAAAGGCAAATTGTTCTTCTTGATAACGCTCTACCAGTTTCTCCAGAGCCGACTCAATGGCTTTGGGATTTATTTTGGTTTCAAACACATTTTCCAAACAAGATTTGATTTCTTGAATAGAAACGGGTTTTTCACTAGAAAAAACCAATGCTTCAATGTGTTGGCTGAGTTTGTCCACTATTGATTTGTTTTTCACAAAAATAGTAGCTTATTTGATAAAGACGTAGATAATAGTTTCTCGAAAAATAAAAAATGCCCACTACCATCGTAGCGGGCATGATTATACTATGAAAAAAATTGTTTCGTTTCGACCAGTCTGGTCTTAGGCTGTTGTAACTAAATACAACAGTAAAAAGCAGATGCCTATAATGGCTAATCTGAACTGGATGGCTTTGGTTTTCTCAAATATCATCTCCATGGTACTTAATTTTCTGTTCTAAAATAGTCCCTCTCTTTTGAACAGGATTATATTTAATACGCAATAGAGACTCAAAAAGGTATTAAGGACACGTTATAAAAGCTTAATATTTTGTTAAAATGTAATATGTTTTATGGAATTGAGGCTACTGCTATTGAGCCTAAGCGGTCTGGTCAACGCTCAATAAAGCTTGTTTGATAAGATTCTATATTGAAAATTCGGCTGTATTGATTGAAAATATCTGGTAATTCTTGACGAAAAGATTGGGGGGCTTGAAAAAAATGCTCTATGCTGGCTTGAAGCGGAGAAACCTCATTTTTTCCAGTATAGGTCAGGATATAGGTTTTGTCGAACCCTCTGATTTTAGCCAATCGTTCCCAGATGTCTTCAGGGAGTTTAGGGAAATTGAGTTCAGATTTCGCAATTGTAAATACTTCGGCATATTCACTTAGAAGTAAATTATAGGCTTTTGTAGGTTTGGCAAACCCAAGAATGAGCCGTTCGATGTCAAACAACAAAACTTTATCTTCCTTATGTAGCTCAGAGCTGTGAAGCTGCTGGAGTGCAGGAGAAGGAAAGGCGTGATTGTATATCACGATGCGTTGAAATCCTTTGATTAGGTAATCATCCCAACCAAAAGTCATTTGAATATACTGTGAGGCAATGACGGCCTGAATGTCGTCTGGTACTTTTTCTTGTTCATTTTTTCCGATGAATTCATTCCATAATAAAAAAAGTGAAACACGGTCTCTAAATTTTTTCTGGGCTTTTGGGTGAAGTCGAGCATAAAAGGGTGTATATCGTCTTATTGCTTTTTCTTGGATTGGGTGGAGCCTTGGTGGATGGTCTTTTGCCCACCACCAATCTATTTCATATTGTAGGACATAGATAGTTGATAGAGATATTAAAGGGATGATTGTCCAGTAAGCAATATCCGAATTGCCCGATTTCCAACTCCAATAGGAAAGGATGAATAAAATCAAGATGAAAGGAGTAGCTAATCGTCGAGAAAACATAGGAAATGGAACTATTTATGGCTAGGGAACTGTTTTTTATTCAAATTGAGGCAAAAATAACATAAAAAGTAGTCGACGATATTTGGCGAATCAAAAAAAGCGTATAAATTTGCAGTCGCTTTACAAGAAAG
>JAHDBO010000106.1 GCA_020630355.1 Saprospiraceae bacterium | reverse complement strand
CATCATTCAAAACTAGATTCTAATAATTTTTCAAAAAATCATAAATCAAACGCACCCCTACACCTGTTCCTTCTACGGTTTGATAGCCTTTCGGCGAAAATACATAAGAAGGACCTGCAATATCGAAATGCAACCAAGGGTAATCCGTAAAGTGCTCTAAGAACTTTCCTGCGGTAATTGAACCAGCCGCTCTTGGTCCTATGTTTTTCAAATCAGCCACATGCGATTTTAACATATCCCCAAATTCTCGCCACATCGGAAACTCCACGAGTCGCTCATAAACCTCCTGACCGCTTCGTTCCATTTTATCTTTGATACTTTGCTCCGCATTTCCCATATAGCAAATACCTTGGTCACCAAGTATCATCGCCGCATGACCCGTCAATGTTGCAAAATCCATGACCAATTCAGGCTTGAACTTCTTTGCAAAATGTAATGCATCCGCTAGTAGCATCCGTCCTTCTGCATCGGTATTCAAAACCTCTACCGTCGAACCGCTGTGCATCGTCACTACATCACCGGGCACATAAGCATTTTGTCCAGGGCGGTTATCTGTTGCAGGGATTAGACCAATCAAATGAACGGGCAAATTATTACTAGCTGCTGCCGCAAATATCCCGATTACCGTTGCCGCACCGCCCATATCACATTTCATAAAATCCATCGACTTCGCCGTTGGCTTTAAGCTCATACCACCTGTATCATAGACCACGCCTTTCCCCACCAAAACAATCGGTTGGCTATTTTTGGCGTTCTTAGGTTTCCACTCCATGATGCTAAAAGTAGGAGGATCGATACTACCCTTGTTGACTGCTAGCAAGCCACCCATTTTAAGGGCTTGGATTTTATCCATCCCAAGGACTTCGGTTTCAAAACCATAGCGCTCCCCTGCTGCTCGGATTTCCTCACCTAGTTTCTCAGCCGTTAGATAAGACAATGGTTCATTAACCAGTGTTCGAGCCAACTCTGTTCCTTCGATACTTGCCTTCAATGATTTGACCGCTTTCTTGGAAGCTGACTCCTTGAATAAAGCGATTTTCCGTAAGGAAGATTTCCTCTTTTTGGCATCTTTGAAATACTTCAAAAACTGATAATTCGCCAACGTCATCCCTTCCACAAATTCCAAGCTACAATTATTGTAACAAGTATTGAGTACCGTCAGTGACTTAACTTTGTAGTGTTTCACCAATTTCAAAAGCCCTGCGCCTGCTAGTCTAGCGTCTTCTCTATTCGCCGTTTCATCACTAGTTTCTTTCAAAAATTGCACAAAGACATGCCGTTTCACCTGCGGAAAATGAACATGGCCCAAGCCATCCGCAGCGGCTTGCATCAATGCCTTCGATTGTGCATTGCTCAAGTATAAATCCGCCCAATCGAAGTCATCTTTATCCGCTAAAATAACCAAGTGGTCACTCGCTTTGATTTCATTAGAAATACCAATCTTTGTGTGCATCTGCCTAAAATATAGTGGATGAAATTCGCACAAAGATAGTCGAATCTAGTGACAAATAGCACAAGCATAGTTTTATTGGATTCTTAAGATGCCTTTCGGCAAATGAGGACGCTATTGCAACATTTCACGCATGGTATGAATCAAACCCATTCTATCGCCAGCCAGATGTTCGACACCATCCACATATAAAGTCGTCCCGCTCACATAAGAAGACAAGGGCGAAGCATAAAACATCACCGCATTCGATATATCTTCGACCGTACCAAAACGCTTCATTAAGTTTTCTTCTTTGCCTTCTTCAAAACGTTTTTGAATATGCGGTGGGTATTGATCCAAACCAGAAGATTCGATAATACCTGGAGCAATGGCGTTCACCCGTACTTTATTATGCGCCCATTCTTGTGCTAGGGTTTTAGTGAGATTATCAACACCTGCTCGTGCTGCCCCTGTATGCGCCATCCCTGGGAAGCCTCTATAAATGTTGGCAATAATATTGATAATATTACCATGGCTCTGCTTGCTGAAAAAACGATTATACATCGTCTGGGACATATAAAAAGTCCCATTGAGATTATTGTTGATTACAGCCGCCCAACCATTCTTACTGATCAACTCGGCAGGTGCAGGAAACTGTCCGCCCGCATTATTCACCAAAATATCCAGTACACCAAAAGTTGATTCGACTTTATCCGCTACGGCTTGTACTTGTTCCATTTCTCGTATATCACAAGTCTGGTAACGACATTCCCCAAACTCGGATAATTCTGCTGCTGCTTGTTTCAAGGGGGCTTCTTTGCGAGAACAAATCATCACCTTTGCGCCAAGCGTCAAAAAATGCTTTGCCACAGCATAACCGATACCGCTTCTGCCGCCTGTTACTAAAGCTGTTTTTCCTTGAAACAATCCCTCTTTGTACATTAATAGTTGATAATTTATAGTGAATAATGAATAGTTATTTCTTCTAGAAGTATATGTTATGTCATCTACCTAATGCCTCCATACGCCGTAGCCTTTTGCCCCTTCAATCGGTTGACTATACAAAACGGCTAATGACATCCCTAGATAATTACGGGTTTCTCTAGGGTCGATGATGCCATCATCCCAAAGTTCAGATGTAGAAAACCAAGCAGAAGATTTGGATTCCGCTTCGGCAATCAACATCGCTTTGAGCATTTCGCCTTGCTCTTCGTTGTATTCTTTACCGAGTGACTTCGCAGAAGCCCGTTGTACTATTTCCATTACACCGGCCAACTGCTCCGAGCCCATGACCCCTATTTTAGAATTGGGGTAGGCAAAAAGGAAATTGGGTTCATAGGAACGGCCATTCATACCATAATTACCAGCTCCATAAGAAGAACCAATCATCAGTGTAATACTAGGGACTTTACTATTGGAAACCGCATTTATCAGCTTTGCGCCATTCTTGATAATCCCCCCTTCTTCATAGGCTTTTCCGACCATATAGCCCGTGGTATTTTGCAAGAACAAAAGGGGAATATTATTGGTATTGCACAATTGTATAAACTGTGCACCTTTATTGGCAGACTCCGAAAAAATCACCCCATTATTACCGATAATCCCGACTTTATAACCGTGAATCTTGGCCCAACCCGTCACCATCGTATTCCCGTATTCTGGCTTGAACTCCGAGAATTTAGAACCATCCACGATACGCATAATCAGCTCCCGTACATCAAAAGGCGTTTTGATATTAGCAGGGACAACACTCAATATTTCTTCTTGGTCAAAAAGCGGTGCTTCTACGGGTTCTGTTGGTATAAAATGAGGTTTAGCCACCTCAATGACTTCCATGATTTCTCGTGCTAGTCGGATGCCATCCAACTCATCTTCCGCCAAATAATCAGATACCCCAGAAACCCGACTGTGCATTTCCGCACCACCCAATTCCTCGTCGGTCGCTACTTCATTGGTCGCCATTTTTACGAGGGGCGGCCCTGCTAGAAAAACTTTTGCAGCTTGTTTTTGAAAAATGGAAAAATCAGACATCCCAGGAATATAAGCACCACCAGCCGTCGCATTTCCAAAGACGACAGAAATCGTAGGGATACCCATTTGAGAGCGACGCGTAATTTCCCTAAAACTCGCTCCTCCGTAATTAAAAATCTTGGCTTGGTCTGTTAAATTCGCACCACCGCTTTCCACTAGATTGATACTAGGCAAGCGATTTTCCCTTGTAATATCCCCTACCCTCAATCCTTTAAAAACCGTTGCTTCATCCACCGAGCCACCTTTACGAGTGCCCACGTTGGAGTTAACCATGCACAATTTCCCTTGCACCAGACCAATCCCACTTACATTCGTACCACCAGCTCCGAAGCCGCCTTTCTTTTGCATTCCTGCTAAAGGCAACAGTTCCAAAAAAGGAGAATCTCTATCCAAGACCATTTCCAGGCGCTCTCGTGCTAGCATTTTACCCCTATTCTTCGCTCGGTTGATATGCTTTTCCTTTCCTTGAAAGCGGCTTTTTTCTAACTGCTTATTCAATTCATCAATGAGTTGGAGCATCTCGGCACGATTCGCTTTGGATTGCTTGGAATTGATATTGATTTTGGACTGTAAAGGGCGCATTGGTATTTTTTTATCAAAGAAGACAGAGACCAGAAGAGAGAAGACAGAAATTTAATTTTACTTCAAATGTCACCTCTCCTTTCATACATCTCACTTCTATTCTGCTTCCACAAATTAGGGATTATCCAACGAAAATTCGCTAAGATTTGAGAATATCCATTTTCTTATATCCTACTTTTACCGTACTTCGTCTAATCTTCTCTTTAATTTATCTTCTGATTTATATTATAGCTTTCGCAAAAACTGCAACCTTGATTAGAAGCACTTGTCTGTATGAACAAGAAACCTTAGCCTGGGTTCTAAGGATAGCTTATTGTATTTTAATCAGAATAAAATAAAGAAGTAGAAGCCTCTTCAAAATCGCACTCAACCCAAGCAATAAAGAGACTGACTTCTCATTCCATTCATTTTTAAACCATATCCATGAAGCGGAGAAATTTCGTAAAGCTAACAGGTTTGGGATTAGGAACAATGGCAGTGCCGGTGTCTGTATTGGGCAATTCGGTCTCCTTGGATTATTCTCGTACGCCTATGAACAAGGCACTGAACAAACGCTTGTCTGATGTGGCATTGAACACTGCTAAAAGAGCAGGTGCAAGCTACGCAGATGTGCGCATCGGTCGCTATCGCAACCAGTATGTTTTCACTAGAGAACAAAAAGTACAGAACATCGTTAACACCGAGTCTTATGGTGTTGGGGTTAGAGTTATCGCCAATGGAACTTGGGGTTTTGCTTCTACCAATGACGTTACCGAAGACGGCATCATGAACGCTGCTAAACAAGCGGTCGCCGTTGCAAAAGCCAATTCCGTACTACAAACAGAACCAGTAGAACTAGCACCTGAAAAAGGGCATGGGGAAGTCAGTTGGAAAACGCCGATTGAACGCAATGCTTTTGAGGTTCCTGTAAAGGAAAAGGTAGATTTACTTCTAAGTGCCAATGCTAAGGCGCAAGAAGGGGGTGCAAGTTTTGTCAACTCTGCACTTTTCTTTGTAAATGAACAGAAGTACTTCGCTTCAACTGATGGCTCTTACATCGATCAAGATGTCCACCGTGTATGGCCGACCTTTACCGTAACAGGTATCGATAGAAAAGCGGGGAAATATAAATCTCGCCAAGCCTTATCCGCACCAATGGGCATGGGCTACGAATACCTTGCAGGTAAAGCAGAAGACAAAATCGCTGGTCCTGAAGGTACGGGTTTGATGCTCTATAAGGATAGCTACGATATGGTAGAAGATGCCGCCGCCGCCGCTGAGCAAGTAAAAGGAATGCTTTCTGCCAATGCCAATTCTGTGAAGCCAGGGAAATATACTATGGTACTAGAGCCAAACCACTTGGGTCTGACCATCCACGAATCTGTTGGACACCCATTAGAGCTAGACCGTGTACTAGGTTATGAAGCCAACTACGCAGGGACAAGTTTCGCCACTTTGGATAAATGGGAAACGAAGAAGTTCCAGTACGGAAGTGATATTGTCAACCTAGTAGCAGACAAGACGCAAAAAGGGTCTTTAGGCTGTGTGGGTTACGATGACGAAGGCGTAAAAACGAAGAAATGGGATTTGGTACGTGATGGTATTTTGGTGAACTATCAAGCTATCCGTGACCAAGTGAAAATTGTAGGGGATAAAGAATCACACGGTTGTTGCTATGCGGATAGTTGGAGTTCTGTACAATTCCAGCGTATGCCGAACGTATCGCTAGAACCAGGGAAAGAAAAATACTCTGTCAATGATATGATTAGCGATGTCGAAAAAGGGATTTACATCGCAGGACGTGGTTCTTTCTCTATCGACCAGCAACGATACAACTTCCAATTTGGTGGAACAGCATTCTTCGAAATCAAGAATGGTAAAATTGTAGGGCCATTGAACGATGTTGCCTACCAATCTAATACCCAAGAATTCTGGAACTCTTGTTCTAAAATCTGTGATAAGGACGATTATCGTTTGTTCGGTTCTTTCTTTGATGGAAAAGGGCAACCTTCGCAGATTTCAGCGGTATCGCATGGTAGCTCGACAACCCGTTTTGACAATATTAATGTTATCAATACGGCGAGGAAAATATAATTGATTGAGACATTGAGATGTCAGATGACAGAAGCGAGACTTTTTCCGCTCGTTTCTAAAAATCTAAAATCTAAAAATCTTTTTTAACAATGGCAATTTTATCAAAAGAAGAAGCACGCCGTATCTTGGAGAAGGTGGTCAAGCTATCCAAAGCAGACCACTGCTCCGTGAGCCTAGGAGGCAGCGTCGGCGGTAATATACGCTATGCTCGAAACACCGTATCAACGGCGGGTGTAGAATCTAATATTTCTTTGGCAGTGACCGCCGCTTATGGCAAACAGACTGGTACTGCCACAACCAACGAATTGGATGACGCTTCCTTGGAAAGCGTGGTCAGAAGAGCAGAAGAAACAGCAAAACTTTCGCCTGCTAATCCAGAATACATGGAACCTTTAGGGCCTAGTGAATTCGAGGATAATCCACTGCTATTCTCGAAAGCAACGGCTAGCATCACACCAGCAGACCGTGCGGAAATCGCTCGGAAGAGTATCGAAGCGGTCAAGAAAGCAGGTTTGGTGGCTGCAGGTTTCCTAGAAGATGGTTATAGCTTTGAGGCAGTCATGAACTCGAAAGGGATGTTTGCCTATAAGCAGGACTCTAGCGCAGATTTCACCTTGACGGTACGTACCAAAGATGGCAAAGGATCTGGATGGGTATCCAGAGATGTCAACGACATCAGTAAATTCGATGTGGAGGCAGCGACAG
>JAHDBO010000105.1 GCA_020630355.1 Saprospiraceae bacterium | reverse complement strand
ATCATATACCTATTTTAACCTATCTCTAATCCTAACAAAAATATAAAAGCCCTTTACAAAATGATAAAAACAGTCAAAATGCTTATTATTACGAATCATGGCGCTTATTTCTGCGTCTAAATCTTTGAATCAAAAATACAATCGACTTGCGTGTGAAAACGAGCATATTAATCCCTCTCTTGTTATCTGTTTTTTATTGGCCACTCAATCAAGAAAAAGGCTTCGATGAGCAAAATCAGGCTATTCTTGAGGCGAAAATTGCACAGCAAGAGTGGGTAGATGTTTTATATAAAAAAATGAGCTTAGAGGAGCGCATTGGTCAGTTGATTAATGTTCGAGCACATTCCGACAAAGGGCCAGAACACGTAGCCGCAGTCGAAAAATTGATTAAAGACTATCACGTAGGTGGGATGACTTTTTTTCAAGGGACGCCAGAGAAGCAAGTTGAACTCACCAACCGTTACCAAAAATTAGCAAAGCGAGTTCCTATTATGGTAGCGATTGATGCAGAATGGGGTTTGGGAATGCGTTTTTTGAAGGATGGATTTAGTTTTCCTAGGCAATTGACCTTAGGAGCGATTCGGGACAATCGCTTGATTTATGATATGGGTATCGAGGTCGCTAGACAAATGAAACGGGTCGGTGCCCACGTTAATTTTGCACCAGTGGTGGACGTCAATAACAATCCGAACAACCCCGTCATCAACAATCGCTCTTTTGGAGAGGATCGACACAATGTCGCTTCGAAGGGCTATATGTACATGAAGGGCATGCAAGATGGAGGGATTTTGGCTTGCGCCAAACATTTCCCTGGGCATGGCGACACAGATGTGGATTCGCATTATGATTTGCCACAGATCTGGCATGACAGTATCCGCTTGGATAGTATAGAATTGTATCCTTTCAAAGTATTAGCACAGCATGGCGTAGGCAGTATGATGGCGGCGCATTTATTTATACCAGCCATTGATAGTACGCCCAATTTACCGACTACCCTTTCGGGAAAAGCCATTAATCAACTGCTTAGAGAAGAAATTGGTTATGATGGCTTGGTCTTTACGGATGGCCTAGAAATGAAAGGCGTAACCAAACATCATAAAACTGGAGAACTAGAAGTCAAAGCTTTACAGGCAGGCAATGATATTTTATTATTACCAGAAAACACTCCCGCTACCGTTCGGGAAATCAAAAAAGCATTGGCGAATCAAACCTTGGACTCACTACAATTTCAAGCCAGCGTAAAAAAAGTTTTGCATGCCAAGTATCGCCTAGGCATGAATCGCAGAATCCTCATCAATGAGACAAATATTAGAAAAGAATTAGAAAAACCGAAAGCTTTTCAACTCAAGAAAAAATTGATTGAGAATGCAATTACGCTTGTACGAAGTGAGGATAGTATTCTTCCCATTCAAGATCTTTCTAAGTTGAGCATAGCTTCGGTGAGCATCGGCGCATCTAGCCCTACTGCCTTCCAAAAGCGATTAGGAAAATATGCCTCCGTTGTTCATTTCACAAATAAAAAAGATATTAGTACTGCTCGTAAAAAATCCCTAATCCAACAATTGAAAAACTACGATATAGTATTGGTTGGAATGCACGATTTGAGCAATTGGCCTTCCAAATCTTTTGGTGTCAATCAAAGCATGATTTCATTTGTAGAAGAATTGCAACAAGTAACCAAAGTTGGGTTGGTTTACTTTGGAAACCCTTATGCACTGAAGTTTTTTGATAATATCAAAAATGTATTGCTGGCTTATGAGGAAGATAACATGTTTCAAGAAACAGCAGCTGAAGCTGCCTTTGGGGTTTTTGCGATACAAGGACGCCTGCCGATTACGGCTTCTACTAGAAGCAGTTACGGAACGGGAATAGATGTTCCTGCGGGAAAACGCCTACGCTACGAAAAACCAGAATTTGTCGGTTTGAATCCTGATACGCTAGCATTGATAGATGATATTGCCAAGGAAGCCATTAATATCAAAGCAACACCGGGTTGTGTCGTACTGACCGTTAAGGATGGTCGAGTTGTTTATCATGAAGCTTTTGGTCATCATACCTATGCCAAGAAACGTAAGATGCAAAAGGATGATATTTTCGATTTGGCATCGGTGACCAAAATAGCTGCCACGACGATTTCTATTATGAAACTGCATGAAGAAGGGCGTATCAGTATAGAAGACAAACTCGGTAAACATCTAAAAGAAGCAATAGGCACCAACAAGGAAAACTTAATTATAAAAGATATTCTAGCCCATCACGCAGGCTTGAAACCTTGGATTCCTTTTTACAAAGAAACCGTTACAGATAATAGAAGAAATCCTCGTCCCAAAAAGGAATTTTACAAAAAGAAAAAAACGGAAAAATTCAGTATTCCAGTAACGGATATACTCTTCATGGAAAATTCCTACGTCGATACCGTTTGGAAAAAAATCTATGCGTCTGACTTGCGTTCTAATAATGACTATCGCTACTCAGATTTGGGCATGTATTTGATGGCACGATTAGTCAAAGAAAAAACGGGGAAATCGCTAGACCGATACGTCGAAGATGTTTTCTACAAACCTATGGGTTTAAAGTCGACATTGTACAATCCACTGCGTCGTTTTGACCGCAAACGTATCGTTCCTACAGAGCTGGATAAATATTTCCGTCGTGCTAAAATACACGGACATGTACATGATATGGGGGCAGCTATGATTGGTGGTGTCAGCGGACATGCTGGCTTGTTCGGCACGGCCAACGATATGGCTGCATTGATGCAGATGCTTTTGAATAAAGGAAAATATGGCGGAAAGCAATATTTGAAACCAGAAACGGTACAACTATTCACCACACGTCATCCTAGGAGCAGTCGACGCGGAATCGGCTTCGATATGCGAGAAATTGATGCTTCCAAAAGCCAGAATGTTTCTCAAAAAGCAGATTATGCGACTTTCGGACATTTAGGTTTTACAGGTACGGCGGTTTGGGCGGACCCGACGCATAATGTTATCACTATTTTCTTATCCAATCGGACCTATCCTAGTATGAACAACTACCGCCTGAATAAGAAAGACATCCGTCCTAGGATACAAGAAGTCATATACAGAGCTAAGGCAGTAGGGCTTTCCTCGTATTGATTCTTGATTTCAACACATACTTTTTTCTTTACGAAAAAGAGTTCCGCGCTTTGAGATTGTATATAAAACCACTACAAGTGTCTGATAATCAGAATTTTGTTTTTTTATCTATTTTATTGAATACCGTAAGAGCATTTTTATTTCCATTTGTAATCTTCAATAGGGCATCCTACCTTTAAATTAACGAAAAAGTAATAGCTTAGTAAATAACAAAGTTAACATTAAGCCAATGAAACCATTTATCACTATCATCATAATTGTAGTGGTCATTATTATTTGATAATAATGGGAATGGTTCTTTGTTTCTTAAAAAAAGCCCTTCTCAACTAAGTGGAAGGGCTTTTTTAATACGGAATCGTCAAATGGTACAAATTCTCACAAGCACAAGCAAGCAATGGAATTAAACAAGTATAGTAAAAACGTCACCCAAGATCCAACCCAACCAGCAGCACAAGCAATGCTTCATGCCATTGGTTTGAGTCGAGAAGATTTGAAAAAACCTTTGATTGGTGTGGCAAGTACAGGTTATGAAGGTAATCCTTGCAATATGCACCTTAATGATTTGGCACAGCATGTCAAAAAGGGCATCAATGAGTCAGAGGGCATTGGTTTAGTATTTAATACAATTGGTGTTTCTGATGGTATTTCGATGGGTACTTATGGTATGCGCTATTCCTTGCCTTCCCGTGATATAATTGCAGATTCGGTAGAGACAGTTGTGCAAGCGATGAGTTATGATGGAGTTGTCACAGTTGTAGGTTGTGATAAAAATATGCCTGGTGCTTTGATGGCAATGATTCGCTTAGATAGGCCCTCTATTTTGGTATATGGTGGAACGATTGCATCGGGTTGTCATGATGATAAAAAGCTGGACATTGTTTCCGCTTTTGAAGCATGGGGAGAAAAAATGAGTGGACAAATCAATGAAGAAGCTTACCAAGCAGTGATAGAAAATGCCTGCCCGGGGGCAGGTGCTTGTGGCGGTATGTACACTGCCAATACAATGGCATCATCAATCGAAGCACTAGGGATGGCATTGCCTTACAATTCCTCCAACCCAGCTATCAGTCCAGAAAAAGAGATTGAATGTCTGACCGCTGGTCAACAGGTGATGGAATTGATTAAAAAAGACATCAAACCATCCGATATTATTACCAAGAAGTCTTTTGAAAATGCCCTGACTTTAATCACTGTCCTAGGGGGGTCAACCAATGCTGTTTTGCATTACTTAGCCCTTGCTGATACTGCAGGTATTGATTTGACGATTGATGATTTCCAACGTATAAGCGATAAAACACCTTTCCTAGCCGACTTAAAGCCTAGCGGTCAGTATGCTATGGAAGACGTCCACAAAATAGGTGGTATCCCGGCCGTAATGAAATACTTACTAGAAAATGGGATGCTACACGGTGACTGCATGACAGTAACTGGCAAGACTATTGCAGAAAATCTAGCAGATGTCCCTAATATGCTCGAAGACCAAACGGTAATTCGACCATTGGATGCACCAATAAAAGAAACGGGACACCTAAGAATACTAAAAGGAAACTTAGCACCTGAAGGTTCGGTTGCAAAAATCACGGGTAAAGAAGGCTTGCAATTCTCAGGAACAGCCAAAGTCTTTGAAGGAGAGTTTGAAGCCAACGATGGTATCCGAAATGGTCTAGTACAAGCAGGGGATGTCGTTGTGATTCGTTACGAAGGGCCCCAAGGTGGCCCTGGTATGCCCGAAATGCTAAAACCAACCGCAGCGATTATGGGTGTAGGTTTGGGGAAATCCGTTGCACTGATTACAGATGGCCGCTTTTCTGGTGGCACACATGGTTTTGTGGTAGGTCATATCACCCCTGAAGCGCAGGCTGGTGGTACGATTGCTTTACTAGAAGATGGAGATAAAATCACGATTGATGCGATTGCTAATACCATTGAAGTCGATTTGACAGATGAAGAACTTGCAGCACGTAAAGCAAAATGGCAAGCACCTCCATTAAAAGTTAAAAGAGGCTCATTGTACAAATATGCTAAAACCGTTTCCTCTGCTTCAGAGGGCTGCGTAACCGATAAATTATAATTTTTTCCTACCAAAAAATGACAACAATATGGAACTCGTAGGAACCGCTAAAAAGCAAACTGTTAAAGGAACAACCATGAGTGGTGCACAAGCCGTTCTTGAATGTTTAATGGCTGAAGGTGTTGAAACAATATTTGGCTATCCTGGTGGTGCCATTATGCCTATCTATGATGAGTTGTACAAAGTACAAGATAAGTTAGAACATATTTTAACAAGACACGAACAAGGGGCTACTCATGCGGCTCAAGGCTATGCTCGTGTTTGTGATAAACCTGCGGTCGTATTTGCCACTTCTGGACCTGGCGCTACAAACTTGATAACAGGTTTAGCAGATGCTATGATTGATTCTACGCCAATGGTCTGCGTCACGGGGCAGGTTGGTTCTCATTTATTGGGTTCCGACGCCTTTCAGGAAACGGATATTATCAGTATATCCACTCCTGTCACAAAGTGGAATTATCAAATTACAAAGGCGGAAGAAATTGCAGAAGTTTTTGCGAAAGCATTTTATATCGCCCACTCTGGTCGCCCCGGTCCGGTCTTGATTGATATTACCAAAGATGCACAATTTGCAGCGATTGATTTTTCTTACGAAAAATGCACGCAAGTGCGCAGTTACAAACCAGCGCCCAGCATCGACCCTACGCAAGTACAAGCAGCAGCAGATTTGATGAATGCTGCAAAAAAGCCTTTAATCGTTTTTGGGCAAGGCGTTATTTTAGGAGAAGCAGAGCAAGAACTAATTCAATTGGTAGAAAAATCAGGCATTCCAGCAGCCTGGACGATCCTAGGGCTTTCAGCAATGCCAACCGACCATCCGCTCAACGTAGGGATGCTAGGAATGCATGGTAATTATGCCCCAAATATCAAAACGAATGAATGTGATGTGTTAATTGCGATAGGAATGCGTTTTGACGATAGAGTAACGGGCAACTTGGACTATTATGCTAAGCAAGCAAAGGTTATTCATTTTGAAATCGACCCTGCCGAAGTCAATAAAAATGTAACCGCTGATATAGCAGTACTTGGAGATGCCAAAGAAGCTTTGACGCAACTGCTACCCTTGATTAAAACAAACAAGCACACCGATTGGCATAACAGTTTCAAAGAATTAGATAAAAAAGAATACGAAAAAGTTATTGAAGGCGACTTATACCCCAGTAAGTCAGGCTTAACAATGGGAGAAGTCATCAAGGAAATCAACAAGATTACGGATGGCGATGCCATCATCGTTACCGATGTAGGACAGCATCAAATGGTTGCTTGTCGTTATGCTAAGTTTCAAAAAACGAGGAGTAATATCACTTCTGCTGGACTTGGAACGATGGGCTTTGCCTTGCCTGCTGCAATGGGAGCGAAGCGTGGTGCAATGGATAGGGCCGTAATCGCAATAGCGGGCGATGGCGGTTATCAAATGACCATCCAAGAGTTGGGGACTATATTCCAGAATAAACTAGCGGTAAAAATCGTCGTCCTAAACAATGATTTCTTAGGGATGGTTCGCCAATGGCAGCAGTTGTTCTTTGATAAAAGATACGCTTCTACCGAAATGGTCAATCCTGACTTTGTAACAATTGCAAAGGGATATTTCATCGAGGCAGAGCGGGTGACCGAAAGAAAAAATCTAGCAGACGCAGTAAAAAGAATGCTTGACTTTGATGGGCCTTATTTCCTTGAAG
>JAHDBO010000104.1 GCA_020630355.1 Saprospiraceae bacterium | reverse complement strand
GAAAAACAATGACTCTAGGCGCAGGCTAAAGCCCACGCAACGATAAATACTTTTGTTACACGGTACTTAACCACTTAATTTTTGTAGATTAGATAATGTATCTTTTAAAAAATCAAGCTGCTTATCAACTCTACTTCATCCTTCTCCTTATCAGTCTTGCCTCTTGTAAGCATCCTTTTTCTAGTGGCATCAATGTCACGCTAGAAAACAAACAACGTGGCGTTCATCTTTTTAGATTTAATGAGAAAACAGATTTTCATTCTATAAAAAACAAACATATAGAATGGATAACACTGGTGCCTTGGAGCTTCCAAAAAGATATTGATAGCCCTAGGGTGAATCATCATAATGGTGATAGTCTTCGTATCCTAGAACAAAACTCCTATTGGGTCAATCAGATTAAAATGGTTCAGTCCGCTGGGTTTAAGGTATTCCTCAAACCCCATCTTTGGCTTGACAAGCCTACGGAAGGAAAGTGGCGTTCTGATGTTTTCCCTAGGAATGACAGCGATTGGGAAAGTTGGAAAAACAGTTACGAAGACTTCATTCTTCGATACGCCGAGATTGCCCAGCAAACCCAAGTAGACCTATTTTGTATTGGGACAGAATTTTCGAGATTGAGCACTGAAAAACCTGATTTTTGGTCGGAATTAATTCCCAAAATCAGAAAAGTGTATGTAGGTAAAATTACTTATGCCGCCAATTGGTACAAAGAATATGAAAGCATCGACTTTTGGGAACAGCTCGACTTCATAGGGATACAAGCTTACTTCCCTTTAGTTGAGCAGGACAGTCCCACCCTTAATGAAATTGAGAATGGATGGCTTCAATATACGCCTACCTTGGAAAAGCTTAGCAAAAAACACAAACGCCCGATTCTTTTTACCGAATTGGGATATAAAAGCACGACCAATAGTGCCGCCAAACCTTGGGAATGGCTTGACTACCCCAATATTTCCCATTTATATTCACCTGATATACAAGGCAATTGCTACCAAGCCTTTTTCAATACTATTTGGAAAAAAGAATGGTTTGCGGGAGTTCATCTTTGGCAATGGAGGGGAAACTTGAAAAAACTAGATGAATACGATATGCTTGATTTTACGCCTCAAGGGAAAAGTGCTGAAAAAATAATTGAAAAAGGTTTTAAATAATACTCTTCCGAGCTAGGCTTTTTGAAACAATAGGACTACTTTTGTAGCAACCCATTTACAATAGTATTTTCATACTACACGAAAGAGATCAAAGACTATCTCTTTGATTCCAGGAGTCGTTGCGCCTCGTGCGCTTCGGCTCCACTTTATTCATTGGAAGGAGTATGCGCTATTTCACGACATATTATTTATTTTTGGAAAAATCATTTATTTATAAATAGTATGACACGTCGCCACTTCATCAAATCAACAGGAACAACCCTTGCTTTTGTTGCTTCAGGACTGCCCCTATGGGCAATGGATAAACCCAAGGTCGAGAAACTGACCATTCTTCATACCAACGACGTACACAGCCGCATCAAGCCCTTTCCATCTGATGGTGGGCGGTTTGCAGGAATGGGTGGAGCTGCCAAACGTGCAGCACTGATCAAACAAGTCAGGGCGCAAGAAAAGAACGTCCTACTCTTGGATTCTGGTGATATTTTCCAAGGGACGCCCTTCTTCAATTACTTTGGAGGCGAACTGGAGTTCAAACTGATGAGCCAGATGAATTATGATGTGGCAACACTGGGCAATCACGATTTTGATGCAGGAATTGATGGTTTTGTCAAACAGCATCCTCTAGCTAATTTCAGCTTTGTTAACGCCAATTATGATTTTAGAGGAACGGATATGGAAGGACTTATCCAAGCTTATAAAATCATTCAAAAAGGAAAACTTAAAATTGGGATACTTGGAGTTGGTATTGAACTGGACGGCTTGGTACCCAAAAAATTATATGGCACCATCCAATACCAAAATCCAATTGAAAACGCCAATCGAGTCGCAGCTTATCTAAAACAAGAAGAGAAATGCGATTTTGTAATATGTTTGTCGCACCTGGGTTATAAATATCAGACCAATAAAGTATCGGATATTGTCTTAGCCAAAAACTCTAAGAATATCGATTTGATACTAGGAGGACATACGCATACTTTCATGAAGCAACCCGATGAAGGACGCAATGCAGCAGGCAAACCCATTATGATTCATCAAGCAGGTTGGGCCGGTGTTTTACTAGGACGATTGGATGTCTATTTTGAGAAAAACGCTGCGAATAAGTGTGTGACTTGTGAGAGTATCTATGTGAAATGATGTTTTTCTCCTTTTAGTCAAAATGATACCAATAGAAAGCAAAACCCCTTTTTCAGCGAGCTGAAAAAGGGGTTTGCAATTCGATTATACTGGTATCTTAGTATCTTCTGTTGTTGTAGCCACCTCTGTCACGGTTGAAGCCACCGCCACCGCCGCCACGGTTGAAGCGATTTCCACCGCCACCGCCGCCACGCTCCTCTCTTGGACGTGCTTTTTTCACTACGATTGTTCTACCTTCAATCTCAGATTCGTTCAAAGCATTGATTGCTTCGTACCCTTCGTCGTCATTTGCCATTTCAACAAAACCAAAACCTTTGGATCGGCCAGTGTCTCTGTCCATGATTACTTTCGCAGAAGTAACCTCTCCAAATTGCTCAAAAGTTGCTTGCAAGTCTTCGCTTGCAACACTGTAGTCTAAATTTGCTACAAAAATGTTCATCAGAAAAAATTAATAAATGATAAAAAAACAATGAAAAGTGAATTGTTCTAAAAATGACAAATAAGGTAAAACAAATACCGATTGATAAAAATTTCAAAAAAAACACTCATCAAAGAACAACACAAACATTCTAATAGATTAAAATATCTGCGATTAAGCACAAAGGTACAAATAAAATGAATACCATGCTCGTAAAAAACTAAAAAGAACAATTCATTATTAATAGGCTTTATTTTTAAAAACAAATTATTTTAAAATAAAAGCTTTTATTTGTATTTTTATGCTCAATTAGTTTAAAAATAAGGTCAATGTCAGAAGAAACATTCCACCAAAACGGAGCCGAGGAAGAACAATTAGTCAGCCTTGGCGGGATGTACGAAGAATACTTTTTGGATTACGCTTCTTATGTAATATTAGAGCGTGCCGTTCCTAGTATAATTGATGGGCTAAAGCCCGTACAACGTCGAATCATGCATGCCATGAAGACGACTGATGATGGTCGCTATCATAAGGTAGCCAATATCATCGGAAATACGATGCAATATCATCCACATGGGGACGCCGCTATTGGGGATGCGCTTGTAAACCTAGGTCAAAAAGGACTTTTGATTGACCCACAGGGCAACTGGGGAGATACCCGAACAGGTGACCGAGCTGCTGCTTCTCGTTATATCGAAGCAAGATTGACCAAATTTGCGCTGGATGTTTTATTCAACCCACAAACCACCGATTGGCAGCTTTCTTATGATGGTCGAAAAAAAGAACCCATAGCGCTCCCTTCCAAATTCCCCCTTCTGCTTGCTCAGGGTGTGGAAGGAATTGCGGTGGGATTGTCTACCAAAATACTCCCTCACAACTTCATCGAACTCATCAAGGCATCTATCAAGCTCCTAGAAGGGAAAAAAGTCAAAATCTATCCCGACTTCGAGACGGGCGGGATGATTGATGTCAGTGAATACAATGCAGGGAAACGGGGTGGAAAAGTCAAAGTGCGTGCTAAAATCGAGCAAAGGGACAAAAAGTACTTGGTCATCAAGGAATTGCCTTATGGGGTGACGACGACCAATTTGGTAGAAAGCATCTTAAAAGCCAACGATAAGGGCAAAATCAAAATCAAGAAAGTCACCGACAATACGGCTGCCGAAGTGGAATTGCTGGTAGAGTTGGCGACGGGTGTTTCGCCCGACTTGACCATGGATGCACTCTATGCCTTCAGCAATTGTGAAATCTCGATTTCTACCAATGCCTGTATCATCATTGATGACAAACCGCACTTCCTAAACGTGGAAGACATCCTGAGGATGTGTACGGAGCAGACCAAAGAATTGCTTCGCCTAGAGTTGGAAATCAAGAAAGCGGAACTAGAAGAAAAATGGCATTTTGCTTCCTTGGAAAAGATATTTATCCAAGAAAGGATTTATAGGGAAATTGAAGAATGTGAAACCTGGGAGGCCGTTATTGAGACGATTGATAAAGCTTTGAAAAGATATATAGCCACGCCTTCTGACCCCATAAAAGGTGCTGCCGATAAGCGATTTTTATTAAAAAGAAATATCACTGAAGACGATATTACCCGATTGACTGAAATCAAAATCAAACGCATTTCTAAATACAATGTCTTCAAAGCAGATGAGCAAATTGCCAATCTTGAAGCAGAACTGGAAGAAGTCAAGCACAACCTAGCTAATTTGGTTGCTTTTGCCATTGCCTTCTTCGAGAATATCCTTTCCAAGTATGGCAAAGGACGAGAGCGCAAAACCGAAATCACCACTTTTGACTCTATTGATAAGACGCAGGTCGTTTCCAATAATGTCAAATTGTACGCCAACCGCAAAGAGGGTTTCATTGGTTTTGGTTTGAAAAAAGATGAGTTTATCGCAGAATGCTCAGATATAGATGATGTTATTGTCTTTTTGAAAGACGGGACTTTCCAAGTAACTCGTATTGCTGAAAAGACTTTTATTGGTAAAAATATCATCCATGTAGATGTCTGGAAGAAAGGCGATGAACGCACCACCTATAACTTGGTTTATTTGGATGGAAAAACAGGGACTTCCTACATCAAACGCTTCAATGTAAAAGCGATTACAAGAGACAAAGCCTACCCTATCACTAAAGGTAATCCACGTTCCAAGATTTTATATTTTACCAGTAATCCAAACGGAGAATCCGAAGTCATCAATATTCAATTATCCCAAGGTTGTAAGGCGAAGAAAAAAGTGTTTGACTTTGATTTTGGCGAAATTGCCATCAAAGGGCGTTCTTCCCAAGGGAATATCTTGACGAAATATCCCGTCCGAAAAGTCTCTCAAGTATCTGTTGGAAAATCGACCCTCGGAGCACAGAAAATATGGATGGACGAAGCCAGTGGCCGACTTAATACCGACGAGCGAGGTATTTTCGTTGGAGCATTTGACACGGGTGATTTGATTTTGGTCATTTACAAAGATGGGAGCTATGAGCTAACCGATTTTGAGCTGACTAATCGCTATGAAGCCAAGGATTTGATGCTTATCCAGAAATTGGATAAAGAGGGCGTCATTACTGCGGTTCATTATGATGGTCATAAAAAATGGACAATGGTCAAGCGATTCCAAATAGAAACGGCTTCCCAAAACCAGCGTTTCAAATTTATTTCTGACCACCGCTCTTCGAGTTTACTGTTTGTCAGTACAGAACCAAGTACCAAAATCGAATACAGCTACCGAGAGAAAAACGAAAAAATAGAAAAAGACATTCAGCTAGATGATTTCATTGATGTCAAAGGGTGGAAAGCCCTAGGTAATCGTCTTGAAGAGCGTAAAATTTCTGGTATAAAACTACTTGAAATACCTAAAACGGAACCCACTCCAAAAACAGGGGATACGATTGAATTTGAAATCAATAAAGGACAAGGAGAGCTGTTTTTGGTTAATGCGTTACTGGCGGTTCAGCTCAAATCTAGGTGTATTGAAACTGTAAATAATCCCCCAAAAGGAGATAAAAACAGTAATCATATAAAACAACAAACTAGCCGTAACTGCTATTTCTTGCTGTAGACTCAACCAACTTGCTCCGTATAAAAACACGGCCTCTCTTGCTCCTGCCCCTCCGATAGTAAGCGGTAATGCGGCAGCAATGGAAGAAACTAAGAAAAGTACGGCATAGCTTGTCCACTGGTTTGTATCGCCTAGTGCATAAACAATACAAACAATAGCCAAAATCTGTGAAAGCTGCACCATAAGCGCATATATCATCACAGGATGATAAGCCGTAGAAAATTGGGGAGTGAATCGCCCCAATAACCACTTAATAAGCCCGTAAGCCAAAGGAATCAGCCATACAAAATAAATACTGTATTGGTAGAGCACGTCTATTCCCAAACTCATCAACAATAATAAATATCCTATGGCGACCAATCCTGCCAATCTATCCAATAATAAGGCTAAGAATAATTGCGTCCTAGGCACTTTACTATGTTGATGTAGTAAAATGATTTTGTAAGCATCGCCCCCCACCCCACCAGGTAAGAAAAGATTGTAGTACATCCCCAACAGATACAAGCGGATATTGAAAGATTCTTTCAGTGGGATGCCAAGTGCCTTGAAAAAAAAATTGAGTCGCCTAGCAGAAAGCCATTGTGAAAAAAGAAATAACAACAAAGCTAGACTTATAAACAAGGGGTTGGATTGAGTCAATAGCTCGGATACCTTCGTAAAATCAATATGTTTGAAAACAAACATCAATGCTAAAATCGATACGCCGACCTTAGCAAAAAAAATAAGATACCTTTTCCAATTGATGCTTGTCTTATTCGACATACTCTGCCTCAGATTGATGAATACGTCGAATCTTATAAGGTGTTTTCCCTTGTGATTCGTAATAAGTACGCATCTGTATTTCAACCACAATACCAATAGTGATTAGTTGAATGCCCCCTAGCACCAACATCAAACCTAGAAGCAAAAGAGGTTTGCCCCAGATATCCTGTCCCATAAATTTGAGTACAAGTAAGTAGATATTAATCAGAAGTCCCACTCCAAAAACCATTAAACCCGTATTCCCGAAGAGGTGCATTGGTTTAGAAAGATACTGTTTGAAAAACAACATTAACAAGAGATCACTCACCACTTTGACCGTTCTACCGATACCATATTTAGAAGTACCGAAAGTCCTAGGATGATGTTTCACATCAACTTGCGT
>JAHDBO010000103.1 GCA_020630355.1 Saprospiraceae bacterium | reverse complement strand
AATCAAACAATCAAACAATCAAACAATCAAACAATCAAACAATCAAACAATCAAAGCCGCTTCTATATCTTTGCGGAAAAGTGCAAATATGAAATACCTTTTTTTCTTGATAGTATGTTGTTTATTATTGGCATGTGGTAGCGGCTCCCAAAAAAATGAAGAGCAGAATCCTAAGCCTCCATTTATTGCTAGTGAACCGACGGTTCTTAAAAGTGCTTATGCCAGTTCCACCTTGATGCCCCACGAGGAGTACGCTCTAGAGCATCTTTTTCAGGATAATGATCAATATTGGTCTACCATGCTAGGAGCTGGACCCGACGAAGGGATACAGTTGAGTTTTGCGGAACCAACTTATCTTGGAGCAATCACGATTCATCCATACCAAGCAGAAAATACAGCTGTGATAGAAAGTGTCTCGCTTTATGCAGATGGACAACTATTTGGCGAGGCGGAAAACGAGAAAGGAGGAATCAAAGTGAACAGAAAACTTAGCACACTTTTTATCAAAATAGACTCCACTAACCATATATCAAAATCTACTAGAGCAGAAAATAATACCATCGTAGAGCAGTTCTCAAAGACGAAGCGCGTCGCTATCCGCTATCTACAAATTACAAATGGTAAAGGGGAGGTGATGCAACTACTTGCACCTAAAAGAGTCAAGGGAAAAGTAGAAGTCTCCAGTACAGCAGAACCACAGTTTTTATATTCAGTTAATAAGCTTTTTGATGGTAAGAAAGAAACCGCATGGCTTGGGACGGCGGATGACAATAAAAGGGAGGTAAAATTTTACTTTGAAAATCCAGTTCGGGTGACAGATGTGGAAGTGTGGAATGGTTATCAACGCTCTGAGCAGGATTTTCAAAAAAATGGGAGGGTAGAACGCTTTCTATTTGGGACGGATAATATATATCCTCAGCATATCGAACTGGAAGATGGCAAAGAGGGACAAAAAACCAAAATGCTGACCTCGCACATGGGAGACATGTTTGGCTTTAGGATTAAATCAGTCATAAAAGGTACGAGGAATAAAGAAATAGGAATCAGCGAAATATTATTCTATGATGGCTACGAGCCCTTTGTATTGGAAACAGGAGATGCGGAAAAGGACAAGAAGAAAAGGATAGAGAAGTTTCAAAATGCTAAGTTGACTGAGATTCTAGATACTAGAATACATAATGCTGGATATGATAGTAAAACGGGTAATTACTATGAAAAGTCATTGATAATACGCTCTGATCAGACTTTTACATTTTATAAAGAAGAAAAGAAAAGAGAGGCTTCTGAATCAGAAGCGGCGACCCGTGTTGTCCTTAGCGGTAATTGGGAAATTATCAACATTAAAGAAGGAAAAATAACGCTGCGGATGTTTGGTGATCAGGTTGATTCATCCACTAAAGAATTTGAATGGGATTTGATTATAATGAGTGAAAAACTTATTGGTCAATGGGCTTTAGGCGAAATGAAGAGATGATTTTACGAAAAAAGTAAAGATTTTCGTTCTATTTGGGTATTAAAATTTGTTTTTCTAATATATTTTTAAGCTGGATTCAACCCTATTCAAATAATATTTTAAATAAATCATGCCCAAACTTAAACTATGAAACGAATTTATATCAAATCAATTTTTCCTCTTTTTTTCCTCTTTTTGATTTTAGGAAATACTAATCTCCAAGCCCAAGCGGTCAAAAAAACAGTCGTACAAGCCTTTTGGTGGGATTATAAAAATGACAATTATCCTGGCAGTTGGGCGAATTATCTAGCGGAGTTGGCCCCTAGGCTCAAATCAATGGGGGTGGATGCAATATGGATTCCGCCTTCTTACAAAAACAACGACCCTACATGGGTCGGTTATTCTCCCTTCGACCATTATGACCTAGGAGAGAAATATCAAAAGGGATTTGTCAATACAGCAGTAGGGACAAAAGACGAGTTGCTTCGGATGATTGCTATCATGCATGCCAACGGTATTGAAGTAATTCAAGATATTGTAATCAATCACGTAGATAGGGCAGGTAGTGCAACGGGGCAAGGAGGACAAGACCCAGAAGCGACTTACTCGATGGCGAATGCAAGCGGATATAAGAACTTTCGCTATGTTTCTTATGGGACGCCTGCTGATGACGAATCAGAATGTGATTATTTTTCCAGAGCAGGGAGATGGCCTAAAAACTATCACAACTTTCACCCACACGCTGGACATAATGCTCAAAATGACGACTGGACTCAACCTTATTGGGGACCAGATATTTGTTATGGATACCAAGATGACGGAACGGGTAACGGCTTTGGTCAAAGTAGTAATTGTTCTATCGCTTGCTCGTCTACTTGTAATGACCCGACACAAAATTCGGGTTATATGAGAGATAATGTTAGAGCTTGGTTGCAGTGGTTTCAAAAACAAACAGGAGTGGATGGATGGCGTTTTGATGCAGTCAAGCACTTCCCTCATTTTGTGGCTGAAGATGTGTTGTTCAATACTCAAAATAATGGTTGGGCAAGTGGCGGAGACCAAATGTTCGCAGTAGGTGAATGGGTCGGTGGAAAGTCAGAATTGGACGCTTATACCGCCAATGTGATGAATCGAGCTGGGACCTTTGATTTTGGTCTTAGAGCTTTTGATGGAAGCGGCGGCCTGAATGGAATGGTCACTGGAAATGGTGGTTTTGACCTTGGAAATCTTCCTGGAGCACAGCAGAATGCTCGGTTCGTAGATATATCAGGAAACAGAATACATAGGACAGTCCCTTTTGTGAATAATCACGATACTTTCAGACCTGAAGTGGATGGGAGTGGAAATATTACAGGTTGGAAAACAGGGGATGAATTATCTGTTCACATCGACCCTAAAGAACCTAGATTGGGGGCTGCTTATGCGATAGCTATTGCAATGGATGGTAATCCTCAAATCTTTTTTGAAGATTTATTCAATATCAATAATACTTCTTCGAGATGGAGTCATGACCCTAAGAGTACATCGGCTTTGCCCAATCATACCGATATCGCCAATATCATCCAAGCGCATGGTGCTTTGGATTTCAAGGGAGGGGATTATAAGGTAAGAAGCTCAGAAGCAGGTCACTGGAATTTAATTACTTCTAGTAACAATGATGATGATCACATTATTATCGAAAGGAGTGGCAAAGCTATCATTGCAGCTACCGATGCATGGAATGTTGACCAAGATTCTTGGGTGGATTCCGATTTTGCACCGGGCACGGTCCTAGTCGATTATTCGGGAGGTATCACAACGACAACTACCGTTCAAGCAGACCAGAGAGTCAATATCAAAACCAGAGCAGTGGGCTATCCTTCCTTTACTTATTCTGGCAGTTATACCGACCACGGTACTCAATATCATGGCTATTCCATCTGGGCGCCACAAGGAATGAGTTTGACTTATACACCTCCCCGAAATACCACTACGACCCAAGAATGGGAAATGGCGAATGATTTAGGGGATAGCCATTGTAACTCTTTGGGCTATGGAGGTGCTTTACCCGATAATTCGTATAATCTGAGGATTGCTGGTAAAATATTTGCGGAAGCAGGAAAGCAGATCACTTATGAGTTGTTCCCTACGGATGCTACCAAAGATTTGACTTTATCTATTTATGGACTAAACGGAATTTTGCTGGCAAGCACTAGTGGAACGGGTAATTTATCAGCAACTTTTACGCCTTCGAGTACTGGATGGTACGTACTTAAGGTTAGAAATACCAATAACACCTATATCGGGCAAGATTGCTTTGTCAAAGCTACCTATACTGCTCCTGCCACTATTACAAATATTTATGATTACCCAGCAAGTGCGACAGCTTCTGTTTGGACAGGGAATGCAGGAACCGACGACATCACCAATTGTATGAATTGGGAAGGAGGGAACTTGCCAATAACCTCATCTGACCCAATTGTTGTACCTTCTTTTACAGATGTAATGCCAAATTTAACAGGTTGTAATTTTACAAATATCATGGATGAAAACAGTCTTGATATTGGTGATTGTTTAGTACCTGTCGAGTTGCTTTCATTTAGCGCTAGCCCTAAAGAAAATACCATAGTCTTGAATTGGGCTACAGCTACTGAGATTAATAACCGTGGCTTCGAAGTGGAGAGGAGTACCAATTCAAGAAATGGTTTTATTAGAATCGCTTGGGTTGAAGGTGCAGGGAATACTGTTGAAAGAATAGATTATAATCTAATTGATGAAAATATAAGAGGAGGTATCGATTATTATTATCGACTTAGACAAATAGACTATGATGGTTCTTTTGAATATAGTGTAATTCAGTCAGCAAGGATAGACGGCCATGACTTTGATATAAGTGTACTTCCAAACCCCGCTAAAAATGTAGTTCAAATCCATCTTTCAGAATTAACAGACAAAGAAGTTACCATATCGTTGCTGGAAATTCATGGTAGATTGATTTCTACTAGCAGTTTTACCGATACTGAAAATATAAGTATGAATGTCAGTAGTTTATCTACTGGTATGTATCTATTGTATGTTCAAAGCGGAGGAAAATCTGCAGTGAAAAAAATAATAATCGAATAAGGGATGTAGGGATTAATGGGCAGCGCAAAATACCAACTAAGCTTATTTGCTAAGCCCCTAACATATAAATGTAATGCAAACAAAAGAGGGCATCCTGAAATGGATGCCCTCTTTTGTTTTTAAAACTCCACCATTATACCAATGCTCGGAAGTAGGTTGCCTTGATTGTCATCAATGGTCTTGGTAGCATATTCTTGTTCGGGAAATGGTTCGCTCGGGTTGGTGATAATCCCATCACCAATGGGCTGCCCATTTTCATCAGTTGGACGGTCTAGTATGAGTGCTTGACTAGGTATAGCGGCTGAAAAGACATTCTCCAAATCCAAGTAAACATTCAAAGACCATTGCTCGAAGAACCAACGTTTATCGATGCGGAAGTCTACCTGATTGAGTGCGCCGTTTCGCTCGGTGTTCAATCGGTCGAAATCTCGGATAGGACCATTGTTGACATTCCAGCTTTGTACCAAGGAAGAATCATCGTCAAATGGCGTAAAGGGCAATCCTGTTTGGAAGCGCCAATTGATACCTGTTTCCCAGTTTTTACCAAATTTTTTACCTAAAGTCAAATTGATAATGTGCCTTGAATCCCATGAAGTCGGGACATATTCCCCATTTTTATCCTTAAACTCGCTCCAGCCCAAGGTATAGGCAGCAATGCCATAAAAGCCTTTATATAAACGTTGTTGATATAAAAGTTCCAATCCATAAGTGCGCCCTTCGGAAGTGGAAGTGACGGGCTCGTTCCCCACGACACCGAAGTCGCCTCCCAGATTAGCAAGGGAGATCTGATTTCTTAGTAAGAACGGATAATTGTCATAGATTTTATAGTAACCTTCCAAAGTGATTTTGGAGCTGCTAGCCGTATTGTATTCCAGACCAGCTACGAAGTGCGTGTTCCGTATATAGCTAACATTATTGTCCTTGTTAACTAGGCTGCCATCTTCTTGATAACCTAGTACAGTGTAAGGGGGCAACTGATAGAAAATTCCTGTATTGAAGTTGAAAGACATTTTTTCAGAAAAGGCATAGGCTAAAGAAAAACGGGGAGATAATTGCTCCAATGGATTGTTCATATCATCGGAATAGGAATTGGCATCACCACGCAAGCCCAAGGAAAGAAT
Source organism: Saprospiraceae bacterium (assembly GCA_020630355.1). Taxonomy (GTDB): domain Bacteria; phylum Bacteroidota; class Bacteroidia; order Chitinophagales; family Saprospiraceae; genus JAHDBJ01. The sequence continues at coordinate 1,251 of JAHDBO010000103.1, read as the reverse complement.
CAGGCGCTCGTCCATCAATTTGCGACTGACCTGACCAAAGAAGCCATATTTCATAAAGTCCAGCTCCGTGAAATAATCGACCGTCTGTGCGCCTGCTGCCGTGAAAATACGATTGAAAGTCCTGTTGTTGTATTTGACATACTCTAGCCCGACACCATAAGTGAATTTATAATCACCTGCTCGAAGCGTCTGCTCCGCTCGGAATTTATTTTCGATTTCTTGCGATTTGTACCTCAAAATCAGGTTGTCCTCCGTACTGTCATCATTTTGAAAATACTTGAAGGCCTCATTGTTCAACATATTTCTACTCAATACAAAAGTCCAATAACCATTGTCTTTATAGTGCTTATAGACTAAGCCATTCGTGTAGTTCCACTGCGAGTTGACGGGAAGCTGGTCAAGGATAAACTGCTGCGTCTCGGTCTCATTCGCATCAAAATTCAATTCAAAATCATCAATAGCCCCTAAGCCAGTAAAGTAAATCTCGTTCTTTTTATCAATCTTGTATTTGATTTTGGTTTGAAAATCGGTATAAGTTGGAAGGAAGGGTAGACCTATGGCTTTGAAAAGAAATTGCAGATAAGAACGCCTAGCGGAGAAGATAAACGTCGTCTTATCGCTCATGGGGCCCTCGATAGTTAGACCAGCGTCGCTAGAACCCACCATACCGGTCAGCCCGATTCTATCGTCCCGACCATCTACCTGTTTGAAGTTGAAAACGGAACTCAGCGCATTGCCCCGATTGGCAGGAAAGGCCCCTGAATAAAAGTCCACTTCTCGGATAAAACTCACGTTTATCAGCCCGACAGGACCACCAGAAGCCCCCTGCGTGGCAAAGTGATTGATGTTGGGTACTTCTACGTCATCCAAGTAAAAGCGATTCTCGTTGGGAGCACCTCCCCGAATAATCAAATCATTCCTGAAATTGGCAGTGGAAGTGACACCGGGGAGTGTTTGTACCACCTTTGATATATCACGGTTGCCGCCAGGGTTACGCTGTATTTCCGCTACGCCAATCGTTCGTAATGAAACAGGACTTTCTTCGGTTTTGACAAAAGGGGAGGCTTGAATCACAACCTCTTCCAAACTTTCGGTGTCCTCCTCCATTTCAAAATTCACGACGGCAGGCTTTGCCGTAGATACTTGTATTTCATATTGTGTCACATCTCTGAAACCTAGATAAGAAGCGGTGACATTATATAAACCAGGTGCTAGACCATCAATAGTGTAATTGCCATCTATATCGGAGGT
>JAHDBO010000102.1 GCA_020630355.1 Saprospiraceae bacterium | reverse complement strand
CTACTTTATGAACCTGACTTTCTAAAAAATGACTTATTTAGCCCGCTAAACCTGTTTGCGCGCAGACGCCCCATTTGTTAGTTCCTCAGAACCACAAAGTATTGATTCTCAAAATCAAATAAATTTTACACAAGCTCTAATTTATAAGTGTCCAAAATGTGGGTATCTAAGTCGTTATTAGAGTATTTCGAGGCATATATCAATAAATCCCAAGCTTTTTTTATCGTAAAATCCCTGTTTGTTCAGTAAAGTGTCCAAAATGTGGGTTTTTGTTTTGTATAATCCCCTCACAAAGGACACGTTCAGAGAAATGCTATTAAGAGCTATTTTAGTGGAATATTGCTTGGTTTCTTGTATATGAAACACAAAGGCAAGATATTTGATGTATCTTTTATAAAGAATAATATTTATATGTTGAAAAAAATACTTTTCTCAATTTTCTTGGTCTTGAGTGTGTTTTTGAATGATGTGAATGCACAACACTCGATAGCAAGAGAGTGGAACGAATTACTGTTGGAAGCCATCAGAAATGATTTGGCTCGACCAACCGTACACGCTCGGAATTTATATCATACCTCTATTATGATGTATGATATCTGGGCAATTCATCAAGATAATGCAACGCCCTTTTTTTTAGGAAAAGATTTGCATGGATATACAGCACCATTTGATGGTTTTACTTCAACCATGTCAAAGGACGAATCCATTGAAGTGGCTATAAGTTACGCCTGTTATCGCTTGATTAGATACCGATTTGCTCCTTCGCCCGGTGCTTTTTTGATCATCAGTACGGTCAACCAAAAAATGAGTGAATTAGGTCTAGATGTTAATTACATAGAGACAGATTACAGCACTGGAAACCCTGCCGCACTTGGCAACTACATAGCTAGTCAGATGATTGTCTATGGCTTACAGGACGGCTCAAATGAGCAGCAAAATTTTGAGAACGTTTCTTACCAACCAGTCAATCCGCCTTTGATAGTGGACAACCCAGGGAATCCAAATATAGTTGATTTCAATAGATGGCAACCATTGACATTGGATATCTTCATTGACCAATCAGGTAATCAAATCCCAGGGGCAACGCCTCCTTTTTTAAGTCCTGAGTGGGGGCAGGTACAAGGTTTTGCACTGAAAGAAGAGGATAGAACGACCTATGAGCGGGATGGTTTTCAATACCAAGTCTATCATGACCCCGGTATGCCGCCTACCTTGGATACTTTAAATGGGACGGGAACTTCCGATTTGTATAAATGGAATTTTCAATTGGTTTCTATCTGGGCATCTCATTTAGACCCTAGCAGTGGGGTCATGGTTGATATATCTCCAGGGGCAAAAGGGAATTTTGATATTCGTCAGATGCCTACAGACTTTGAGGATTATGACACTTTTTACAATTTGATAGAAGGGGGAGATCCTAGTGAGGGGCACTCTATGAATCCATCGACTGGTCAGCCTTATGCGCCCAATATAGTGCCTCTAGGAGATTATGCTCGAGTATTGGCAGAATTTTGGGCAGATGGGCCAGACTCCGAAACGCCTCCTGGGCACTGGTTCACCATTTTGAATTATGTGAATGATCAACCTCAATTGGTCAAAAAATTTGCAGGAGTTGGTGAGGTGAAGGATGACTTGGAGTGGGATATCAAAAGTTATCTAACCCTAGGAGGGGCCATGCACGACTGTGCGATTGCAGCTTGGGGTATCAAAGGGTGGTACGATTATTTACGTCCCATATCAGCGATTCGAGGTATGGCGGAATTGGGTCAAAGTACCGATAATACGAAGGCAAATTTTCACCCTGGCGGGATACAATTGATTAATGGATTTATAGAAGAAGTCCAAACAGGCGACCCACTCGCAGGGGATAACGATGAACATGTAGGCAAAATCAAGCTTTATACCTGGAAAGGTCCCAAATTCATCAATAACCCTGATTTTGATGTGGCAGGTGTCGGTTGGATACTAGCCGAGGATTGGCATCCTTACCAACGCCCGTCCTTCGTGACGCCCAACTTTGCAGGCTATGTATCGGGACATTCCACCTATTCCAGAGCAGCGGCAGAGGTGTTGAGTTTCATTACAGGAGACGAATATTTCCCAGGCGGCGTGGGTACGTTCATGGCGCCTGCTGATGATTTTCTGGTTTTTGAAAAAGGGCCAAGTGTTGATATTGAATTGCAATGGGCGACTTACAGAGATGCTTCTGACCAGACGAGCCTGAGCCGTATTTGGGGAGGAATCCATCCACCAGCTGACGATATTCCAGGTCGATTGATTGGGGAGAAGATAGGCGTGGAAGCATTCGTTTTTGCTGCGGAGCTTTTTGGAGAAGATCTGACGACTAGCAATGATGATATAATTACGAATGCCAACTTGGTACACTTATTCCCTAACCCCGTACCCTATTCAGATACTACGGTTCAGTTGGAGCTAGACCCACAGTTACAAGAAAGTCTATTAAGAATTTATAACATTAATGGGCAAGAGGTGTTCAGCGCTTCAATTAATGACAATTTGAATTTGTCTATCCCCGTTTCTAGTTGGGCGGCAGGACTTTATACGATTAATTTGATCAATAAAAACGTCAATGTTTCCAAAAAGATGATAGTGCAGTAATCCTTATTAGATTTTATTCTAAAATCAGATATTAGTAGTTAGTCTTTAGATATTTAGATTGAGAATCATAACTTTATAGCCTACTGTTTTTCCAAAATCGAAAATAGAATAATGTCTATTCTGTATGCTCTTTTATTGTGACTCCAAGTTGTATAAAATTGAAAATGGCTCAGCCCACCGTTTTTAACGGTGGGCTGAGTCGTAGGTTGAATCGTTTCAACGGTTTTGTGCTATAAACGGTTAAAACCGTTGGAGGATGGAATGTTTTTTCTCCTACCGTTAAAACGGTAGGCCAGTCAAAACGGTAGGCTAGGGCTGAGGGTAAATTTTAGAGTGCGATAGAGCGTAGAAACGTTTCTTTTTCCTTATCGTTTTTAAAAATATGGATGGTTTTTTCATTTTTTAATTGCTCAAGTATTTTTAAGATACCTTTCCTCCTAGTGCTATTATAAGAAAGGATATAATGGAAAAACTCTAAATCAAATCGTTCGGGGCAGTTTTTTGTCATATCTGGTCGGGTTGTACCATGATACCGAATGGTTCTTTTCAGGACGCGCCAAAGGCAGCTTAAAGTGGAAAAATCTAGAAAGATAATAGTATCCGCTCTGGGTAGGCGCAAATCAAAGGTTCCGCTGTAGTTACCCTCCATAATCCAGCTTTCTCTTTGCACCAAATCACTAACGGTATCTCGCCATTCCTCTTTAGAGGATTCTACCCAGTTGGGTTGCCAGTAGTATTGGTCTAAATGAAGTACCTCAATACCTGTTTTTTGATGCAGTGCTCTAGCAAAGGTGGACTTTCCTGAACCACTACAACCGATAATCAGAATGCGTTTCATACCTCCAAGAACCACAAATTTTTCAAAATAATTCAATCAATCGACTCTATTCTTTTTGATTTAAAAATTCAGGTTTAGATGATTCAAGGATTTATGAACAACTTCGCTGTAAAAGTCTTAATTTTACTTACATGCGTCGACCCCTTGTCATATCTCTCTTTTGTGTTGTGTTTGCTCTCAAAGCACAAACACCCTTCATTGAGAATTATACTCCTGAAGATTATGTAGCCTCTACTCAAAATTGGGCGATTCAAGAGAGTCAAGATGGCTTAATGTATTTTGGTAATAATGAGGGGGTATTGGAGTATGACGGCATCAATTGGCGATTGATAAAATTGAAAACGACCGTTCGTTCTTTAGCGATGGATGAATCGGGAACGATATATGTGGGAGCGGTCAATAATTTTGGCAAGTTGGTTCGAGATAATAAAGGGGTGCTAAAGTTCGAGTCTCTGACCCATTTAATACCAGAAGGAAAAGGAGCGTATAAAGATGTCTGGCGAATCAGGATGCACGATAATGCTATTTTTTTCTGCTCTTTCGATAAAATTTTCCGACTCAAAGATGGGCAAATTCGTGTATACGAAACCCAACAAAAACGCTTCACATTTGCGTTCATTGTCCATGATAATCTATACGTCCACGAGGAGGGTGGTGGCATCCTAAAATATAATGGGGATGATTTTGAGCTGCTGCCCGATACAGAAAATTATGGGAAAGCACCTCGCGTTTATCTGATGCTACCTTATGGAGAAGATCAGATGCTTATTGGTACACGTGTTGATGGGTTATCTTTGTATTCTCTATCTGAACAAAAAAGGCAAAAGGATATTCCTAGTAGTTTACAAGCAGCCAGTGATTTTTTTATAGAGAAAGGAGGATATAGCGGACTAGCGCTTCCCAATGGAAATTATATGATCGGAACTACTTCCGTAGGGATGATTCTGACTTCCTCAACAGGAGAAATATTAGAATTTTTTGATAAAACGAAAGGGCTACAAGATAATTCTGTTTATAAATTAGAAATAACAAAATCAGGCTTACTCTGGTGTGCTCTGAGTAGTGGTATTAGTTCGGTTAATTTGCAGACACCCTTTAAAAAATATACCCTAAGAGATGGCTTAGATGGGACTATTTTTACTTTGACAAAGCATGAAAATGAAGTCTATATTGGTACAAGTCGGAATGCTTTCAAACTCAATGCGGATAACGAAATTGAACCTATAGCGGGTACGGTAACACAGAATTGGTTTTTGAAAACAAAACAAGACAAAGTTCTATTAGCACACAACCCCCTAGGTTTCTTAGAAATAAAAGACAATCAGGCAATCCCTATTAAGAATAATCGGCGTATGGTTGGGGTTGGTTTCGAGGATATACAAGATAAGCCAGACTATTTATTAGGCGGAGCGCATCAAGGCTTTTTTTTGTTGCGCTTTGAGAACGATGAATGGAAAATACAACATAAGATTGAAGGCTTTGATGAATCTATTTATTCCTTTCTTTCTGATGAAAATGGTTATTATTGGGTGCGTTGTTCACCTAATGATTTGTATCGGGTGCGATTCAATGATAGCTTGGATAAGGTTGTAGAAGTTAAAAAATATAATACAAAAGAGCATCAACTAGAGACAGGGACTATTATGGCGTATCGCCTAAATAATGGTCAAATTGTCTTTGGGTCGGATGATGGAGTATATCAGTTCAATGAAGCTACGAACCAATTTGAACGTTTTCCATTAATGGCTGAAATGCAAGGAGATGTTGGACCTATTTTTCAAGATAGTAAAGGACGGATTTGGTATGAGCACAGTCAAAATGGTCAACACACTAAAGGCTATTTTTATAAAAAAGGAGAAGCGTGGATAAATGTACAAACACCATTTTTTAAGTTTTCCAAAGCAGAGATTTATAAGGGTGCTTCTTCCATTATTCTAGAAGATACAGAAGGTAATATAGTATTTGGAACAACAAAAGGATTGGTTGTATATGACCCCGAATTGGCTGTTGATTATGAGACAATATTCCCTGCCTTTATCAGAAAAGTGTTTGTCAATGATACTCTTTTAACCGTGCCAAAAGAGCGTAAGGCAAAGCGGCCTTATATATTGAGCTATACAGAAAATAGTGTCAAATTTGAATATGCGACCGCATTTTATGAAGAAAGCTATAAGAATAAATATGCTTATCGATTAGTAGGACGGAGTGATATTTGGTCGGATTGGTCATCCATCTCCTCAAAAGAATATACCAACTTGCCAGAGGGGGCTTATACTTTTGAGGTGAAATCAAAAAACCTCTATGAAAAAACGGGACAAATTGCATCTTTCTCCTTTAATGTAAATCCTCCTTGGTATCGAAGTACTTGGGCTTATTTGGTGTATCTTATCTTGTTGATATATTTGGTCTATGGCGTCGCTTTATTAAATTCTGCTCGGCTTCGACGACAAAATGATGAATTGGAAAGAAAAGTGCGTAAACGTACGGCACAGCTGAAGTCTGAAAAGGAGAAAACGGAATTGCTGTTGCAAGAGTTGGATGAGCTCAACCAAACAAAGGATAGGATTTTCGCCATTATGGGGCATGATTTGCGTAAACCAGCGATTGCTTTCAGGGGAATTGCCAAGAAAGTGAATTATCTCCTCCGCAAAAAAGACTATGCAACCATTGAAAAAATTGGGGCGAATATTGAAAAGAATGCCTATGCATTGAATATTTTGGTAGACAATTTATTGAATTGGGCCTTGACTCAAAAAGACACTGTTCCGCACAAGCCAGAACTACTCGATTTGGATGAAATTATAGAGAACAACGTATTGATTTTTGAACAAATCGCAGCTGACAAAAATATTGAACTTAGTCATAGTGCTACCTCTGAAGTATATGCTTGGGCAGATAGAAATGCACTTTTGACTATCGTGAGGAATCTGGTAGATAATGCGCTGAAATACACTCCTCAAGGTGGAAAAGTGACGCTTTCGGCAGTTGAATTAAACCAACGGGCTAAAATTATTATCCGTGATACAGGGTGGGGCATTTCGCCCGAAAAAATGGAAGACTTGTTCAAACTCCAAAAAAATAAAAGCGAAAAAGGAACGGAAGGGGAGAAAGGAATTGGGCTTGGTTTACACTTAGTATATGAACTGGTTAAAATCAATGAGGGTGAAATATTGGTAGAAAGTAAACTGGGGGAAGGAACTGTTTTTACGGTGGATTTGCCTATAGAAACCTGATGCTAGTATACTATTATGTGAAAGTGATAAACTTTAAAAGTTCACCCAGCTTAGACACAATAAGGGCTATCTCACTCGACAGTGAGATAGCCCTTATGATAACCACTAATGCTTGTCTTCTTAACTTCTGATAAATTTATAGGATGCTCGATTTATTCCGTTGCTAAGATGTATAATATACATTCCTTGTGCCAGAGATGACACATCAACAGGGATTTGTTGTACGCCTCTTTCTAAATT
>JAHDBO010000101.1 GCA_020630355.1 Saprospiraceae bacterium | reverse complement strand
TGAAGTTTTTCGAATACGCTCGCTTCAAAGCTTTCTGATTCGATGCCTTTTTCGCTTTCCAATTCGTAGAAACGAAACAGCTCGGCTTCTTTTTGAAATGCTGGGTGGATGTTTTCTTGCTTGAAATAGGCTTTTAACTGTGCCTCTTCCTGCAAGGAAGTTTCCCCTTCCCAGTATTTTTCTAGTAGATTTTTTATAGTATCAAAGTCCATAAGCATCTATTTTAAGTAGTCTTTGTCTAATGTTTTTTCTCGCTCGGAAAAGATTGACTTTCACCTGATTTTCAGGGATGGAAAGAATCTCTCCGATTTCTTTGTAGGTTTTGCCCTCTATATCTCGCAGTTGGATAATCGCTCGTTGTTTTTCAGGCAAATCTTGAATCATATCATGCACTCTCGAAACCGCATCCTGTAATTCCGCTCTTTTTTGAGGGTTGTCCGTTCCAGCCTTTTCTATCAATTGAGTGTCCAGGCTCTTTACCTTATAATGCTTGGAGCGCATTTTATCGATAGAAAGATTTCGGGTCATCGTCATGCCTAGGGCTTCTATATTATTGACCTTTGCCAACTCCGTCCCTTTTTGCCAGATTTTCACGAGCACCTCCTGAACCACATCTTCGGCCTCTTCTACGCTCCCTACCATTCGCAAAGCGAAGCGGTAGAATTTGTCTTTGATGGGCATCACTTTATGTGTGAAATCATTCATATTCATATCGGTGTTCCTAATTACACTTACAAGACGAGCCGAACGAAGAGATGTTACAAGTGGTCTTTATTTTTTATAAAAAAAGAAAACCTCCTAGGCAAACAGCAGTGCCAAGGAGGAGATTTAAAAAACACATCAACGCTTAAAGCTTGTTTTATTTATGCGTCTTTTCGTATTCTTTTGCGATATGTTTTACAAGTTGTTTGACTTGGCTAGAAAATTCCATATTCATAATCCAGTTGTAGTACTGACGGTCTTTGAGCATGGTCTCCCCGACTGGTTTCCCATTGTATTTACCAAAGTTAAAGATAGCTACTCCCTCTTCATTGAGCTTGAGCTTTTGAGTTGCGTCCAGCGTGTTCAAGTCATTGACAAAATCATGGATTGCTTTCACGTTGCGCTGGATAGGATGCTCTACGACATTATCATCGGCATCAATATAGTCAGTTGATTCATATCTGTCCAACTGCCCTGCAAAAACTTTAATCGTCGCTTTTACATCAGCGAGTGCATCGTGGGCATTTTCGATTTTCTCACCCGTATAAAACCGCAGTGCGGCACTAAGCGTGCGAGGTTCCATTTTGTAGAAAATACGCTGCATGTCGAGCAAACGCCTCTTTGTTATATCAAATTCATAACCCGCTCTATAAAACTCCTCCATGAGCATCGGTACATCAAAACGATTGGAATTATAGCCTGCTAAATCTGCATTGCCGATAAATTCAAAAATCTCTTTTGCCAACTGCTGAAAAGTCGGTTTGTTCGCCACGTCTTTGGAAGAAATCCCGTGTACTTTATACGCTTCCTCTGAAATGAACATGCCAGGGTTTATCAAATATTCCCGTTCTTCTGCTGCTTTGCCTTCTTTTTTGAAATACTTGATGAGCGCTATCTGTACGATACGGTCCCGCACGACGCTTAATCCCGTCGCTTCTATATCAAAGAAAACCAAATCTCGCTCCAGTGGCAAATTCAAAGGAATCATCGGGTATTAGATTTTAGATATTAGTTAGAAAAATCACCTAAAAATCACCTGCGGCAACTTGCAGGCACAACAATCCTAGTTTGCGCCACATTTCTACCACTTGCGTTCTATCGTCGAGCACAAATTCTACAAAATATTTATCTCTTAATTTATCATCGAAAATCTCCGCTTTCACAAAGGTATCCCTTCTGGTATCATCATCTCCTCTAAGGTACAAATCGGTATAAGGTACATCATGTTGCTCCAACCATTTCTCCGTATCCTCCCTTGACCTTTCTGGTCGACCAGAAATCAAAAAGATGTCATATTCCCGTTCTTCATAATTCAATAATAACTCATGAATCGCTACATTCAAATCATCTCCAGCAATCGTGCTGTAATCAAATGGGCTTCTGTTCAGCAATGCTAAAGTGCCATCCAAATCACAGATAATAGCCCTTGGCAGGCTGTCATCTTGTTCCAACTGAAATACACGTCCTCTATTGATATATTTATGGTGCAACGACTTTATCACCCGGCTGCCGACAGAATGTTCTCGTTTCAAATCTCGCTTGATACACTCCTCCACAGGGGTATCAAAATACTTGACCGATACCTCTACCGTTGTACCTGTACTATCTTCAAAAAAGGCGGCTAAATCCCTGATTTGATATTCAGATGCAGACCTTAGATGCGTATCGTCACAGATTACATCCTTACCTGAGCGCAAGGCTTCTACTATGATTTTATCCCTAACCTTGGAAACGAAATCTTCGTTGACTTTTGACCTAAAACCTACATCGAGCATTTCTCCTAGGTCTTTTTTGCAAACTCTCTTGTATTGACCGTGTGTTTCTCTTACTAATTTCTTAGCCCAAGTGGTCTTCCCACTTGCAGGAAGTCCTTTCGTAATTACAATTTTCCTCATTTTCTTTTTTTTGTTCTAAAATATACGTGCCGCTAATCTCTTGACTATTTCAGTTTATTTGTGTGGTTTTCTTTTTTCTAACTTAAATTAGCTTTCTATTCTTGCTTGACAAATGTAGTAAATACCTTAGATAAATAAAGAAAAATAATAAGTTGCCAAATGTAAACAGTAGTAATGTGTGTTCGATTTCCAAAAGGAATCCTCCAATGCTTAGGGCAAGGAAGGTTAGAAGACATTTTATGATATTGAAATGGAGTTCTCTTTTTTGGTTTTCATACAAATCAAACAAATAAGAAACCGGCACAATAGCAAATCGCAAGTATAGCCAGATAGATAGTATCTGCACGAACAAAATGGTTCTTCCCCAACCATTACCCAGTGCTAAAGGAACAAGCCATGGTGCGACAAGAAATATCAATAGATAGATTAGCAAACCAAGCCCTGCACTCGCTATGAGCGTATCCAAAGTGATCTTTTTTAGACTTGTAGTTATTTTGCTTCCTTTCTCGTAAAAGATACTGCCTAAGTTTTGACTAATCAAATTGTATGGCAACATCAAAAACCGCATGGCCATCACAAAATGCCCTAAGATTATTTCTCCAAAAAAATAAGGAATCATCAGAAAAGGCAGTTCTCTAGCTAAGCTATTGACCGTATCGCTCAAAAGTCCAAACTTAAAAAAGACTGTATAGCGTTTGAGTAAACTATAATCCCTTTTAAGTTGAGGTCGTTCAATTTTTTTATAAAAATCAAATATATAAACCAGTGCAAAGGCCAAATATCCAGCCGTTATACCATACAATAAACCATCTTCTTTTTGACCACAACAACCCAAGCTGACAGCCACCAATAGCATTACGAAATTGAATGTAATACCTGCATACGAAATCGTCTTGTACCGTTGAAACCTACTAGATAACACTTTTGAAGGATGTGTTATTCCAAAAAACAATGTTGCAAACGGTAGTAATGTTAGGAAAGTTTTCTTTTTTTCAAAATCAAAAACAAAACCAATCAAGAGACAAGCCCCCGCTACAAATAAACTTATCAATAAAGTAAAAAACAGGGATAAATTATGGAGTCGGTAAGCATCCTGACTTTCCTTCGGCAGCATCACGGTTTGGGCATAGCCGCCTGCGCTGAACATTGACACCAGACCTACGACAGAAATAAAAAGCCCCAACTCACCGAAGTGTTCAGGGCTGTAAATACGAGCGAGAACCAACAAACCCAGCAAACGAACAAGCTGTGAGATGCCTGTCCCCAAAAACAAGGTCATAAAATCCTTCTTGGCAAAAGTCCGTATTAAAGATTGCCACATGAGGCTGTCTTATTGATGGGATGGAGCAGTTCGCTTGTCGTATTTGGTTCTGTATATTCGATCAACCTATAATTTTTTCATGCTCTACAAAAGATACGCCATATTCATCTAATTCTCGGAGTACGGGCGCATAGACTTCTTTCATGACCGGGATATTGACTCCAGTAGTCTTGATTTTCCCTTGCATAATCAATCTTGCAAAAATGCCAAGAGGAAGCCCAACTAGCTTCGTCATTGCTGTGTTAATCTCATCCTCCCCTTTCATCACCATCGAAGAGGTCAGCAAGTGTTTTTTCCCACCAAGATTGTATTCAAACTCATGTTGCATAACAATCATATCCTTATCCCCTTGTTTTAGCTGCCACTTTTCTAGTAGCAGATTCTCCAAAATCAAGGCAGGGGTCGCTTGGTCAATCGTGATTCTTTTCTTCCTAAAGATACCGAGCCATTCCAATTTTTTCATAACTGGAGAATCTACTTTTTCTCCTAAGAAATCGGCTGTTCTATCCTTTAAAGAGCCAGGCCCTTTCGGAATATAGGCATCCGTCCACTCATGGTAGGACAGTTTATTGCAATTGTGGATGGGGTAAGAACCGTCAGTCAGACCTATTTTGATCAAGGCTGCCCAAGCATCACAAAAACCGACGTTCCGCACCGTTGCTCGTTTGATATTAGGGATGTCTTCCAAGCCATACACTTTCAGATATAACAAAGAATCCCTATTTGGATAGGCTTCAAAATCACCAGCATTGGGAATGTTGATTTTTTCGTAGCTCTTAAACAAACGGGAATAGGGTAAATAGCGATACTTCCCATTTTCGAGGTATTGAGCCGTCCCTTGACCTGCCAGCACCACATTTCTAGGATTCCATGTGAATTTATAATGCCAAGGGTTGTCATCGCTCTCTGGTGCTATCAATCCGCCTGTATAAGAACGAAAAGCCGTTATTTGACCGCCTTTCTTTTTAATCTCATGGATTTTCTCCATTGCGGACATGTGGTCGATTCCTGGATCCAATCCCATTTCGCCCATAAAAATCAGAGAGGCGTCTCTAGCTTCATCCCCAAGTCTGTACATTTCGTGAGACACGTAAGATGCTGTGATCAAGTGTTTCTTCAACTTGATACAGTCCTGAGCGACCATCAGATGCAAGTGCGCAGGCAAAAGAGACACCACCAAATCGGCTCTAGACAAGATGTCTCTTCTATCATTTGGTTTTGTCACGTCCAACCAAATCCCCCTGCCTCTCGGATGCTCTTTTATTTTACTGTCAGCCAATTCTGGATTAGCATCCGCTACGGTGACGAACCAGTTATTTTCTTCTGACTTGGATAACAAGTAATCAATACATGCTGTTGCTGACCTACCTGCACCAATGACCAATACGTTGTTCATAATTACAAGGAATACGTTGTTTTATTTTATATATTTACAAACTTTTCCCTTTTGAAAAACAGGAATGAAGTTTTGCTCAAATTAAATGCAATTTTAAGAAAGATAAACTAAGAAATGTAATTTGCGGATGAAAGAAGTGACAATTCAAACAAAAATCAAAGTCTTTGATAATTTATTGGAATTAGATAAAGAAAGCCAACTGCTCATACGAAAAGCAAAGGGCGCATTAGAGCTCAGTTATGCGCCTTATTCCAGGTTCAAAGTAGGTTCATCTATTCTTTTAGAAGATGGAACTATCATCCTAGGAAGCAATCAGGAAAATGCGGCCTACCCGATGTGCCTTTGTGCAGAACGAACCGCATTGGCCACCTGTAACAACAATCACCCTAATTTAAAAATTAAAAAGATAGCCGTGACCGTCCAGAGCCCTTCGCATATTGTTAAAACCCCAGCTTCCCCCTGTGGTGCGTGCAGGCAAGTCCTCCTAGAACAAGAACAAAGACAAGAAAGCCCAATCGAGGTTCTTCTGCACGGAGAAGAAGGCCCAGTCTATCTACTTTCCTCCACCAAAGATTTGCTACCAATTCATTTTGACCCTAGTTTTTTGTAATCTCGGGCAACAATACATAGCGTTTTTCGTAATTAATGTTTACACGGACAAACATTCACGCCTTCTAACTGAAGAAACCTTTTTATGATGATGAGGAACAACTTCCTGTCCGTGCATTTATATTATAGTGGCAATTTAAATTTATTTTTAGGAGAGTCATTATCAACGTTTGTAGCTAAGCAAACAAACGAGGTAGATTCCTTTTTCTTTATTAGATATTGGGACAGGGGCCCGCATATAAGGTTGAGGATAAAAACGCATCCATCATGCACGCCTACTATTTCTCAAAAGGTAGAACAACATTTTCAGCGATATTTTGATTTGAATCCATCCTTTAGGATTGAGCCCAATTACCCTGTTGCTTTTCCGAAGGAGTTAAGATGGATTCCCAATGATTCTATTCATTATGAAGTTTACCAACCTGAGCTCGACCGCTATGGGGGCAATCAAGGTATATCCTTGGCCGAGCAGCACTTTACTATCTCTTCAAATGTAGCCTTAAAGCTGATACAATTTATAAATGAGCAGGATATTGAATATGAACAAATTCTAAATCTTGTCATTCCCTACCAACTAAGTTTTGTGATTGCTTTAGGCTTAGAAAAAGAAGCACTTATTCTATTTTTTAAATGCTATTTTAAAATTTGGAAAAAAAGGAATATTGATATTGACTATGAAGCCACTTATCAAGCCGTAAAAAATAACATTGATGAAAATATCGTATTCATCAAACAGGTCTTACAAGAAAACAAGGATTTTGAAGACCAAATACTAAATATGTGGATGGAGAAAAATCGTTTTTTTATAAATGCTTTCAAAGAAGCGGCAATAAGCGTTCATGAGCCTCATCCAGCCAATCATTATTTGCTAGCGTCGGGTATTTCTAAAAAATGGGACACTTCCCGCTGGAGTATGTATATTGATTTTTTACATTTATTTAATAACAGATTAGGCATCAACACTAAAGATGAATCATTAATAGCTTATATAATCTATAGAAGCCTAGAAAACACTGCTTAAATTGGCACGTTTTTTGATATGTATAAAATAGGTAAGTTTTGGTTAATAAATAGTTGAAAAGCCCGCTTAAAGCGGGCTTTTTTTATGC
>JAHDBO010000100.1 GCA_020630355.1 Saprospiraceae bacterium | reverse complement strand
CTCCGAGTCTATCAACCCAAAACGGAAGTTATCCACAATAATCGTTTGAAACAATGGGCTTTAGGTATTTTAATTTTGGTGGCAATACAGATCATGTTGGGTGGATTGATGTCAGGCATGAAAGCAGGTATTTATTATCCCACTTGGCCGGATATGAACGGTGAATTGGTCCCTAGTATGGTTTTCGACAGTTCTTTGTGGACTGTGGATAACTTTCTGTTCTATGATAATACCCGATTTGTTCCTGCCTTGGTTCAGACATTGCATAGAGGTGTAGCTTATTTGCTGACAATCATTATTTTATGGTATTATCATAAGACTACAACAGTTGATTTTACACGACTAGCAAGGCGTTCTGCCAATATGTTGGTAACTATGTTGGTAATACAAGTTGTTTTAGGAATCATTACTGTGATTAATTGTGCTGGATATATTCCATTGAGTTGGGGAGTACTACATCAAGCAGGTGGTTTATTGCTATTGACAGCAGCTATTTATCATTATTACCAGCATATTCCTAGAGAAAGTTATTAACATCATTGATTTGTACTGTGGAAAAGTTTATCTAGAAGTTTATTTATAAAATTTTTGTATCAAAATGTCTAAATATGTTAGCAAAGCAGAAGCTTTAATAAAGCTACAGCGCTATTGTGCATATCAAGACCGTTGCCACAAAGAAGTTCGTACCAAGTTGATTGACTTAGGAATCTACGGAGATGATTTGAATGATATCATAGTCGATTTGATACAAGAGAATTTTCTGAATGAAGAACGTTTTGCAAAGTCTTATGCAAGAGGTAAATTCAGAATAAAAAAATGGGGAAAAAACCGAATCAAACAAGAATTGAAACAACGACAGGTTTCTGAATATTGTATAAAGAAAGGTTTATTAGAAATTAATACCGAAGAATACGAACTAACACTGCAATCCATCCTAGAAAAAAAGAATCTCATCCTTAGAGATAAAAATGCTTTTGCTCGTAAAAAAAAGCTCGCCCAGTACGCTATTCAAAAAGGCTATGAATATAATTTAGTGTGGAAATGTATCGAAAACTTGCATCATAGCTAATTTATATATAACTTTATGTGGCACAGTTTTTGTGGTAAGGGCGAACTTGCTATACAGAGGGTAACAAAATGCAGTTAATCATCCTTGAGAATAGGGGCAAAGCATAGTAATTAAGCTCTACTGGCCTGTCACGCTATGAAAACTTTTGAGTGAAAAACATATTCATACTATCTTTTATTTGAAAAGAAATTTACTACAAAAGAAATATGTTAAGACAGAATATTAGTCAAAAGTTATTACAGAAATTATCTCCACAGCAAATACAGTTGATGAAGTTGCTGCAGATTCCTACTGCTACACTAGATCAACGTATCAAGGAGGAACTAGAAGCCAATCCTGCACTGGAAGAAGGGGAGGATATGGACTCTATGGAGAATGGCCAAGATGATTTATATGATAATGATCACTTAATTGCTAGTGGAAGTAATGCTGCTAAAGAAGATGGCCAAGGAGAAACAATAGCCGAGGATTTTAAAGAGCCTGAAATACAAAAAGATGACGTTTATGAATTAGACGATTATATCAAAGATTATATGGATGATGATGTCGCTAGCTATAAATTGAATGTCAATAATTATAGTGCAGATGACGAGGAGAAGTCGGTTCCTATTGCTGTGGAAGCCAATTTTCATGATTATTTAGAGCAGCAAATTGGTTTGTTGAATCTAAAAGACGAACGCCTAGAAAAAATCGCAGCACAAATTGTTGGTAGTATTGATGATGATGGTTACCTGCGCCGTGACCCAGTTGCAATTGTAGATGATTTGATGTTCGCTCAAAATATCTTTGCACGCCCAGAGGAAATCAACGCCATTTTGAAAAGTATACAAGGTTTTGACCCTGCGGGAGTAGGTGCAAGGGATTTGCAAGAGTGCCTGAAATTACAACTAGAGCGTAAGCATGATAATGAAGAGGATGGTTTATCTTACGAACAAAAAGCACCTATTCGCCTAGCACTACGCATCATTACGGATTGGTTTGACGAGTTTTCCAAAAAGCATTATATCAAATTGCAAAGACACTTAAATATTTCTGAAAAACAATTGAAATATGCTATCAATGTCATTTTAAAATTAAATCCAAAACCTGCGAGCAGTATCGTTGGCAACAACAGTAACCGCACTACCCAATACATCGTACCTGATTTTATTATTACCAATAGAGAGGGGGAACTTGATTTGACACTTAATGCTCGCAATGCGCCTGAGCTACGTATCAGCGACCAGTATCGAGACATGTTGAAAACTTATGATAAATCAACAAAAGAACGCAAGCGTAAACGAACAGAGAAAGAAGCGGTCATGTTCATCAAGCAAAAGATTGATTCTGCCCGTTGGTTCATTGATGCCATTCGCCAGCGTCAACATACCATGTTGAAGACAATGAATGCCATTATGTTGCTTCAATATGACTTCTTCTTAACGGGTGACCAAAAGAAATTGAAGCCTATGATCCTGAAAGATGTGGCGGAAATTACCGGTCTGGATATTTCCACCGTATCTAGGGTGGCGAATAGTAAATATGTCCAGACGGAGTTTGGTACGAAACGGTTAAAAGATTTCTTTTCAGAGTCTTTACAAACGGCTTCTGGCGAAGAAGTTTCTACTCTGGAAGTGAAGAAGATTTTAAAAGATATTATTACGGATGAAAACAAACGCCGACCGCTTTCTGATGAAAAATTGAAAATTTTACTTCAAGAAAAAGGATACAGCATTGCTCGCCGTACCGTAGCTAAATATCGTGAACAATTAAATATCCCTGTAGCTAGGCTACGCAAAGAACTCTAGCCCTTGGCTGAAAAATTACCGATTAGCAAAACGAGGTATATAGGCGTAGATCCAGGTACAAATATCATGGGCTACGCTATCATTGAGATCCAAGGGCAAAAGGTCAAGCTGATTGTCATTGATACCATCAATATGAAAAACCTGCCCAGCCAGCAGCTTAAGCTGAAACGGATTTTTGAATCCTTACGTAAAATAATCATCCAATATCGACCAGTCGAAATGGCGGTGGAAGCACCTTTTTTTGGTAAAAACGTCCAGTCTATGCTCAAATTAGGGCGCGCTCAAGGCGTTGCTATGGCAGCAGGGATTACTCAAGGTTTAGCGATTACAGAATACTCCCCGAAGAAAATCAAGCAATCTGTTACTGGGAATGGAAATGCCTCTAAGGAACAAGTAGCTGCTATGCTTGGTCATATTTTGGGAGTTAAGATGAAAGAATATCCACTAGATGCTACGGACGCATTGGGTGCGGCAATCTGCCATCACTACCAAAATAATAGCAGCTTGAGCGGACGGAAAAAGTACAGTGGTTGGGATGCTTTTGTCAAAGATAACCCTGACCGGAAATCAAAGTAATTTATCCCTCTTTTTTAGAAAAATTTTTAAAGTCTCCCCTAGGTTTTCGCTCATATTCATGACGTGATGATGGATACCTATTTTAAGTAATTCATTGTTATACTGCTCGATTTGTTCGAGGATGATTTGCTTGTATTTTTTATTGAACTGCTTGGTGTCTACTTGTAGCAGACGTCCCGTTTCCAAGTCCTTGAAAGTCGCTACTCGCTTTTTTGTTGGAAGGGAAAATTCATTTTGCCCCAATACCTGACAAACGATGATTTCATTGCGTTTGGTTTTGAGCTGTCGGAGCGCAGATAAGATTTCATGCTCGCTTTCGTGAAAATCAGTGAAGAAAAGTATGAGTTCTTTGCTCCCTTTTCTATTAGCTGTGAACCCAATTGGAACAGCATTAGGAAATATGCCTTCGGCTCGGATCTGCGATAAGGCATACAACCACCTAGAAAAAAATCGCCTTCCCATCTTGGGCGTCAGCTCTGTTTTGTTAGTATTGTTAAAGGCAAACAGTCCGATTTGGTCACCTTGTCCTTGCGCCAACCAAGCTAAAGTCGCCGAGGTATAACGCACAAAATCAAGTTTACGCATACCGCTGTCCTCATGCAGCATCGAAGCACTGGTGTCAATGATAAAGCGCACTTGGATATTTGTATCTACCTCCGACTCTTTGATGTAAAAGCGGTCAGAACGGGCGTACATTTTCCAATCTAATAAACGAATATCATCCCCTGTTTGATAAGTTCTGTATTGACTAAATTCTTGTCCGATACCATTTTTTTGGCTTGGATTGATACCGGGCAAGAGGCTTTGCACCGTCATTTTTGCCAATAAAGTCAGACCTTGTACCGAGCGCAGATATTCTGGTACGAGATATTGTTGGAGGCTATTATGGGTGTCGGCTTTTAGCAAGATGGAAAGACTTTTATCTTACGATTCGAGCTGTTATTGCACTGCGTCGAGTACGGTTGTTGCACTGCGTCGAGTACGGTTGTTGCACTGCAACAACCTTACAGAACGGGAGGATTTATAATTTTATAGCATTCACTTTTACTTCTTTAAGGAGCGCCTTGATAATTTCATCCGCCTCCTTATTCTCTGCTTCCGCACGGAAATTCAAAACGATACGATGGCGCAAAACAGGGAAAGCCATTTGTTGAATATCTTCCAACGTAACCGCATAGCGCTGCTGTAATAAAGCATTGGCTTTCGCCGAAAGGATCAAGGCTTGCCCCGCCCTAGGGCCAGCACCCCAATCGACCCATTCTTTGATGATAGAGGCAGGGCTGTCCTGTGGTCGAGTCGCTCGTACCAATCGGCTCACGTAAGCAATCAAATCTTTACTGATGGAGACTTCACGCACGAGTTTTTGTAAGGCTAGAATATCTGATTCGCTCATAACTGCTTGCACATCTGCTTGCTTTTGTCCAGTAGTCGCTTCTAAGATGTCTATTTCTTCTTGGACTGTTGGATAAGCAACTTTGATATACAGCATAAATCGGTCGAGCTGTGCCTCTGGCAAGGGAAATGTTCCAGCTTGTTCGATTGGGTTTTGGGTCGCTAAGATGAAAAAAGGTTTATCCAAAGGATAGGTCTGCCCAGCATAAGTCACAGACTTTTCTTGCATGGCTTCTAGGAGCGCCGCTTGGGTTTTGGGCGGAGTCCGATTGATTTCATCTGCTAGGATGATATTAGAGAATATGGGGCCTTTCATAAATTTAAATGCCCTTATATTCGTTTGTTTATCACTTTGCAAAATCTCTGTCCCGACTATATCCGAAGGCATCAAATCAGGCGTAAACTGTATTCGCTTAAAATTCAAATCCAAGCCTTCCGAAAGCGTTCGAATCATTAGTGTTTTCGCTAATCCAGGTACCCCTTCCAAAAGGGCATGACCACCTGCCAATAATGCCACTAAAATCTGGTCAATCACCGCTTCTTGCCCGATGATTTTCTTGGCAATCTCGGTTTTTAGCGGTTGTATTTTGGCTAGTAGATTGTCTAGTTCTTTCTTGTTCATTGATTTTTCTTTGAAAAAGAAGATGAGAGGATAAGAAGATATGAGGATGAGGGAATGAATAAATATCTTCTTATCCTCTTATCCTCATCAATTCAACTTGTCATCGCATGCAAAATAATATTCACCCCAAACTTGGTATTGTCCTCAGCGAGCCAACGCTTGTTCTTAAATTCATAATCCCATTCGCAACCATAATCTTTATTACTGTATAAAACACCAATCCTCCCTTCGACTTCAATCGCTTTCAAATAGTCATGTACCAAATCATCGCCCCAGCCATTCAGTTCGATAGAAGTATTGGGTGGGCCTTCTTCAAATTCAAAAAAAGAAGAATAAATCTCGTGGTCGTTTGGTATTTTTTTGAGTTGGCTTTCGCCAAAAATATCTGCCATCTGCTTTTCAAAAGTTTTGGCGAAAAGTCCATCAATGTCGTGGTTGCAATCATCAACAAAAACAAAACCCCCATTTTTGACGTAAGTCTCAAAATTGCGCCGCTCTTCCTCATTAAATTCCACCAACTTATGTCCGCTTAAATAGCAAAACGGCGACTCATAAATTTTATCACTACTCAAAGGCACGACTCGTTCCTTTTGGTCAATCGGAATCGAAGTGTATTGCACCAGAGAATGTAGAATATTAGAAGGCATCCGCTGATCGGTGTTCCAATCCCCAGAATTATACTGTAAGCGTGTAAAAAAGAAATTGGACATGATTTTATAATTAGCACTTACTAGTGAAGGATGAATAATGAGAAAAGAAAATCGTCGTAGGCGTTAAATTGCCTACGACGAATATGCTTTGAAAAATTATTAACAATTCATTGCTCATTGATTAAATAGCATCCGACAAACTCGTAAAGGTAAAGTCCTTGATTTTCATTGGAGGGACGAGGTTACCGTCCGCACGCATGGGCTTACCCAATTCTTCCAAGTTGTTCAACATAATCACAGGGCTTTCGTTGAAACGGAAGTTCTTCACTGGATACTTGATTTCACCATCTTCGATGTAGAAAGTACCGTCTCTCGTCAAGCCAGTATGCAAGAGCGTTTGTGGGTCGACCGAACGGATGTACCACAATCGAGTGACCAAAATACCTTTTTTTGTATTCTTGATCATTTCTTCTAGGCTAGCCGTTCCACCTTCCATGACCGCACTGCCTGGGAAAGGATTGACTGTCTTTCCTTGTTTTTCTGCCCAGTAGCGGCTATAAAACAAGTTCTTGACCACCCCTTTTTCGACCCAAGTCGTCGGCTTAATCGGGATACCTTCATTTGACCAAGTCGAGCCAGGCACGTCTGGGTTGAAAGGGTCTGAATAAATTGTAACCCGCTCATCGACGATTTGCTCACCGAGCTTTGTACCACCTCCTTTTTTCGCCAAGAAAGAACGGCCTTCATCTGCTTGACGTGCTCCCATTGAGAACAACATTCTACCTAATAAACCCAAAGCAGCGTGGGGCTCAAGTATGACGGTATATTTTCCAGGTTCGATGGCTTTAGCATCCCTTGAGGCAGACGCTTTTTGGATAGCGATAGCTGTCGCTGCCTCCACATCGAATTTACTGATGTCGTTGACATCTCTGGATACCCA
>JAHDBO010000099.1 GCA_020630355.1 Saprospiraceae bacterium | reverse complement strand
TCCACTACAATTTAGCCCCTCGATTCATCAATAAATGATCTGCTAATACCAAAGCGGCCATTGCTTCCACAATCGGAACCGCCCTAGGCACCACGCAAGGGTCATGCCGACCACGTCCCGTTATTTCTACCGCTTTGCCTGACTTGTCCACTGAATTTTGGGCAGGAATAATTGTTGCCACTGGTTTGAATGCTACTCGGAAATAAATATCCATCCCATTGCTGATACCTCCTTGTATCCCACCCGAATAATTGGTTTTCGTTTTTATCTGTCCGTCTTCATTGAAAAAAACGTCGTTGTGCTCCGAGCCCCGCATTTCAACCCCATTAAAACCCGAACCATATTCAAAGCCTTTTGCCGCATTGATGCCTAACATCGCTCCAGCCAAATCAGCATGTAATTTATGAAAAACGGGTTCTCCCAAACCAACAGGACAGCCTTGAACAACCGCTTCCACCACGCCACCAATCGTGTCGCCTTCTTTTTTGATTTGGGCAATGTGGTCAATCATTTTTTCTGCCATATCGAGGTCTGGACAACGGATAGCGGTTGATTCGACTTTCGTCAAATCTAAATCTTGATAAGAAGTTTCCATTTTCAAATGCCCGACTTGGCTCACGTAGGCGGTGATTTGGACACCTTTATGGGCTAGCAGTTGCTTAGCGATTGCTCCTGCCGCTACTCGGGCTGCTGTCTCCCTAGCAGAAGACCGCCCTCCTCCTCGATAATCCCGAATACCATACTTATTCTGATAGGTAAAATCAGCATGTGAAGGTCGAAACTTGTCCAAGATATGAGAGTAATCTTTGGAGCGGGCATCTTCGTTCCAGATAATCATACTGATGGGCGTTCCTGTTGATTGTCCTTCAAAAACACCCGACAGAATCTCAAATTCATCCTTTTCTTTTCTCTGGGTCACAATCTTTGACTGCCCAGGTCGACGTCGGGTGAGTTCTTTTTGGATAAATTCCAAATCAATCGTCAAACCTGCAGGACAACCATCAATGATAACACCTAGTGCCTTACCGTGTGATTCTCCAAAAGTTGTAATCTTAAATGCATGCCCAAATGAATTCCCTAGCATATCCTCAATTTTTTACAAAAAAAACTATCTTTCATTCCTTATCAAAATCCTGATAAGGAACTTTTTATTTTAGAAGGGTGTTTTTACTTTGTTTTATTTTAAAACTAATAAAAGCTAAAAATGAAAAAAATAGTAGTCCTTACCGGTGCGGGTATCAGTGCCGAAAGCGGTATACAGACATTCAGGGATGCCAATGGTCTATGGGAAGGGCATGATGTAATGGAGGTAGCATCACCTGAGGGTTGGCGTAAAGATAGACGCTTAGTATTAGATTTTTACAATCAAAGACGAAAACAACTAAAAACGGTCGAGCCCAATGAAGGACATCGGCAATTAGTGCGCTTGGAATCGCAATATGAAGTGTATGTAGTAACCCAAAACGTAGATGATTTGCACGAGCGCGCTGGTAGTACGAATATCATACATTTGCACGGTGAGTTGAGAAAAGTGAGAAGCACCCTTGACCCGTCCTTGATTTATAAATGGGAGGAAGATGTCACCGAAGGGGATAAGTGTGAGAAGGGCGCGCAATTACGCCCTCATATTGTCTGGTTTGGGGAGTCTGTACCAAAGCTTGAAGAAGCTGCTGCGCTCTGTAGCCAAGCAGATATATTGATGATTGTGGGCACTTCCCTGCAGGTCTATCCAGCGGCTGGTTTATCGAGATATGTTCCTGCTCATACCCCAATTTTTTATATTGACCCTGCCCCTAAAAAAAATATGGAACTGCAATTGCTCGAAGATTACGTAACCATCATACAACAACCTGCTTCGACAGGTGTTAAAGCGGTCGTTGATATTTTGATGAAAACAACTTTTAAGGATTGAGCAGGATTTTCGTTCTTAGGAGAATCACTTTTTGAGAAAATGCTTTATCTTGCTACCCATTGATTGAATCAAAACCACAGAACATTGATTAAAAGATTAGATATATCAAATGATTATGTCGCACAGGATGTGCTGGCACTACAGAAACTGGCTTATGAGATAGAAGCGGATTTGGAAAGCCACCGTTTTATTCCTTATTTGAATGAAGGTCTGAGCGATTTGATGCGCAATGATGATGAGTTTTTCTTTGGGAACTACGAGGATGATAAAATGGTGGGTGCGATTTCTTTCAAAATCGCCAATGACGGGGTCTTGGATATGGGCCGTTTGATGGTACACCCTGCCCATTTCCGACAAGGGATAGCTTCCGCTCTAATTAATCACGCGAAAGAAACCTTTCATTTAAGAAAAATCATCGCACAAACAGGCGCTAAAAACAAGCCAGCGATACAGTTATTAGAAAAAAATGGTATTCCTTTCGTTTGCGACATACAAGTCAACCGTCGGGTTCGTTTAGCTACTTTTGATGTGGTATTGCTCGACCAGAAGGCTTACGAAGCTGGTAAAAGTACGACAGGAAAAGAGGTGGTTGACTAGATATTGGTATTTAGGTATTAGACTGAAAACCATTTTTTCAACTTACTGTTTTAGCAAAATCTAAAAACAGTACAGTCTCTATTTTCTAATAAAAAAGAAAGCCCCGTACCTAACGACTAGGTACGGGGCTTTCTTTTGAAGTTTTGTGCTTCGCTTACTTCTTAATATCGAACATGATATAATCTGAATTATCAGAAACTTCTACCACATCGACTACTTTGAGAAGATAAAATACCCCGTCTCTTTCGACCGCATAGACATCCCCAATTACAGCAGTTGCATTTGAAACATCTGTACCGGCATTATATGCAGCAGCTACTTCCTCCTTGAAGAAGGTGTTGTCAAAATCTGCCGTTGATGCCCTAAGATTGACATTATTGGCCGTTATTGGAGCAAACTGCATGGTCCAATTGGCAGCAGTACCCAAGTCTCTGATTTCAGCTGATGCATCAGAAGATCCCGTTGAGTCTCCGTCGTCCAAGTCCAAGCCGCCTGTTCCAGAAGGACCGCCCGAATTGAAGAGTCTTGCTGCTGTGATATTAGAAACAGGTACACCGCTGGATTCTATGGTGATTTCTACCGTTTTCGTTAAAGTTGCACCCGATGCATCCTCAACGATAATATCATAGGTTTTTGTCCCCGAATCGTGTGCTTTGATGTAAATCACAGTGTCTAATACATTAGCGAATTCGCTAGTTAAGTTAAGCGGATTCCCTTCAAAGTCATTAGTTATTGTTCCAAATCTCAAACGAGATAAATCCGTAATAGAAACACCGTCTTCGAAGATTGTAATTTTCGTCAAATCCCCTCCTGCTCCACTTGTCATCACTGGGCAGAACTTCATTAGAGAACCTGAAGATACATTGGAAGCATCCGTTGAGATACATCCTGAGTCTGCTCTGAGTTCAAACGAAAATTCTGTTGCAGGTGCTGTATCTATCAATAAGGACTGGCTGTTAGAATCACCCAATACATCCACAATCGTGAATCGGTAGGTTTTCAATTCAAAGGTGCTATGTGCCACTATAGATATATCCCAAGTAAAGCCACCGGCATCGGTACTATTGATCGGAATAGGATTGCCCGAACCTGATGAACCACCAAAAATAGAAATGCGACTGTTCGGTATCAAAACGTCGTTTTCATAAATAGCCAAACTGGATATGTCTTCAGAGCCTGCGGTGGCTGCTAGTTGTACCGTGAAAGTCCCCCCTGCGTTTATAGTCGCATCCGAGCTAGTGTACCCCGTACCCGATAGGAAAGTCAAAGAAGGAGGCGTAGACAAACCACCACCGCCACCAGTACCTGTATCTGGGTCACAACTGGTATTCAATAAGGTCAATAACAAAGCGCAAAAGGCTAAAATTGATAGTTTTTTCATTCTAAAAGTTTTGATTATGCTTGAATTTTAAATTTCGTGCGAATTAATATAAAGACCTGAAAAGTCCGAAAAGGACACTTTCTTTTAAGGCTCTTTTAACATATAAATCGGCCCACTTGCAAATAAAGATGCAATGCCTGAAATATTAGCGTGATTTTTTTCATATTAAGCTTTCTAACAATTTTTATATTTGCAGCCACAACCGAAAACATCTTTATAGTGTTGTAGTATTTATTACAAAAAAATAAAATCCTTATGAAAAGAATCCTAATGTTGATGTCAGCAGTTGCTTTCTGCTGGACTCTAAATGCGCAAATCACAACTCCAAGACCATCTCCAATGAGCAAAGTGGAGCAAATGGTGGGCTTGACAACGGTCGACTTGGAATATTCTAGACCTAGTGTCAAAGGGAGAACGGTTTTTGCAGCGAATGGTTTAGTGCCTTTCGGCAAATTATGGAGAACGGGTGCCAACTCCGCTACTAAGATTTCATTCAGCGACGATGTCACAATCAACGGCAAAGCACTAGCTAAAGGAAGTTATGCCGTATTGACCATCCCTGGTAAGGATATGTGGACTATCAATTTCTACAAGCACGAATCTTCTAGCTGGTCAAGCTATACAGAAAAAACAGCAGACCTTACCGTAGAAGCCAAAGCCGAAAAGTCTAACACTAGGTTCGAGACTTTCTTTATCAATTTTGACAATATCTTGAACGAAAGTGCCAACATCGATATTTACTGGGCGAATACAAAAGTATCTATGCAGCTTGGCGTCGAAGTGGACAAACGTGTCATGGATAACATCGAAAAGGTTTTGGCTGGCCCAACTGCGAATGATTACTATAATGCAGGTTCTTACATGTTTGATACGGGAAAAGACCCTAAAAAAGCATTGGAATATGTACAAAAAGCCACTAAAGTAGAAAAACCACGCTTCTGGCAATTGAGAAAAGAGTCCTTGATTTTGGCTAAGTTGAAAAGATACAAAGACGCTACTAAAGTAGCTCAGCAATCCCTACAATTAGCACAGGAAGCAGGCAATGCTGACTACGTAAAGATGAACCAAGAGTCTATCCTAGAATGGGCTAGAAAATAATAGACACATTTTTTGACAATCGATAAAGCTCGCCTAGATTAGGCGGGCTTTTTTTGTCGGTCTATTCCAAAAAGGGATAGAAGTGTAGCAATAAGTATGGTCAATAGGCAGCCTATAATGTTCAACCAAAGAAAAGATAGGTGTTCTTCCACGAAAATATAATTGTACCATACCCAGATTACGGCAAGCTCCGCCACCATTGCTCCAAAGAATGTCGCATTTGCTCCTAGGCGTTTGATGTAAAATGCGATTAAAAATACGCCTAGAATCGTTCCGTAGAAAATGGAGCCGATGATATTGACAAACTGAATCAAATTTTCAAATAAAGTACCGAATGAGGCAAAAAGAATCGCTACGATACCCCAGAATAGCGTCCAGCCTCTCGAAGCCATCAAGTAATGCGCTTCTGAAGCATCTTTTACGATACTCCTTTTGTATATATCTACTGTAGTGGTAGAAGCCAAAGCATTGAGTTCTGCCGCAGTTGAAGACATCGCCGCAAAGAAAATCACCGAGAGCAACAATCCCGTCAATCCATTGGGCAAATGATTCAGAATGAAATTCATAAAAACATAATCCTTGTCATTGGTCTCAATGTCATTATCAAAGCGTTTGATGACTGTTTTTGCTTCGTTCCTCAGCTTTTTTTCTTCTTCATAAATTTCCTGAATCCTACTTTTAGTGGTCTGTATGGCTAAGGCTTCTCCTCCTCTATTCGCTAATACATAAGCTTGGTTCGCCTCTTTTCTTTCTTCAAACAGTAGGTTGTATTTGGTTTCCACTTTCGTGAAATCCTCTTGAATGTCCAGACTGGCATCCTTATAAATTCTTTCTTTTACACTTTCGTTGAAAAAAACAGGGGCTTTATTGAATTGGAAAAACATAAAAACCAATACCCCTAAGAATAGAATAAAAAACTGTAAAGGGACTTTTAGCATACCATTGAACAGTAAACCCAAACGACTCTGTCGGACAGACTGCCCAGAAAGATAACGCTGTACTTGGCTTTGGTCAGTACCAAAATAAGATAGGAATAGGAACACCGCTGCTAAACTCGTCCAAATATTGTATCTATCTTTCCAATCGAAAGAGAAATCAACAATTTCGAGTTTGTCATTGGCATTAGCGATTTGGAGCGTTTCTCGGAAGGAATACTCCTCAGGCATATAGCTCAACAGAATGAAAAACACAATAAACAAACTCGTAAAAATGATGCTCATTTGTAGCTTATGCGTTACGTTCACTGCCTTAGTACCACCAGAAAAAGTATAAATCAGAACCAATGTCCCTATCAGCACGCAGGTATGATTCAATTCCCATCCAAGCACCGAAGATAGAATAATAGCAGGTGCGTAAATAGTAATCCCTGCCGCTAGGCCTCTTTGTACCAAGAAGAGAGCAGCCGTAAGAGAGCGTGTTTTCAAATCAAATCGGCTCTCCAAAAACTCGTAAGCCGTGTAAACTTTAAGCTTATAGAAAAGCGGGATGAACGTTATACAGATGATAATCATCGCTACGGGCAACATGAAGTAAAACTGGGCGAAGCCCATTCCATCATTGTAAGCCTGCCCTGGGGTGGACAAAAAAGTAATGGCACTCGCTTGGGTCGCCATGACGGACAAACCAACCGTCCACCATTTGGCTTCATTATCGCCTTTGAAGAAGCTCTCCATACTTTGAGAGCCACGCGTCTTCCATACGCCGTAACCCACTATTGTCGCAATAGTTACCCAAAGTACAATCCAATCGAAAGTGCTCATAAAACTGTCTTATAATGTGCTAACGTAAAGATAGATGGACAGCACGACCAATAGATTAACCACTAAGACGATTATATACCATGTTTTCCAAGTATGAAAGACAGGAGGTGTATGCTTAATTTCTGGTTTGGACTGTTTCATATCTTTTGTTGATATTTTAATCCCCGAATATAAACGTATTTATAGATAAAACCTTTTTTAAGAAACCGTCAAAAAATAACTTAACGATTTTTGGCGCAATAGCGCCCCAAAGGGATGCCCCTGACAAAGAAAAAATGACTGATAATGATTTTTTTCAAGCTATTCGCCAAAATCCTAATCGGGAA
>JAHDBO010000098.1 GCA_020630355.1 Saprospiraceae bacterium | reverse complement strand
CTGCAATCGGCACCAACTACAATATTAAACGCTTTACTCGAAATATTCTCTTCGACGAAAAAATCGGAGGCACTATCCACATGGCTCTTGGTCAATCCTATCTACAAGCAGGCGGTAAGAATCAATCTGCTATCCACTGGGACATGATAGGTGATATGACCCAAGGAGGCGCCATCTATGCAGATGATGAAAAAATTTATGAGAATGGTGCTTTCTTATTTTAGAACTATTTTGTTCTAATTTTCATAAATCAAAACTACTCTTTTCAACTTAGTTATTATATTGATTGTTAAAATGATACACAAAGGTCTTACCTTTGTGTATCATTTATTTCTATAGTATAGAAAACCATATTCAAATTCTATGATGACGGAGAATAACACTGACCCAATCAAACTGGAACAAGCGGAGCAAGTAAAGAAGATTTTCTCCAAGTATCTAGAAACCAAAAAACTAAGAAAGACACCAGAGCGTTTCGCACTTCTGGAAGAAATCTATACCCGTGATGATCACTTCGATGCAGAGCAGCTCTACATCGACATGAAAACAAAGAACTTTAAGGTAAGTCGGGCAACAGTATACAATACCTTAGATTTATTGACGGAATGTAATTTAATCCAAAAACACTTCTTTGGAAAAAATCTTTCCTATTATGAAAAATCCCATAGTTATCGCCAACACGACCATTTGATTTGTACCAAATGCAATAAAATACTGGAGTTTTGCGACCCACGCATCCAAAATATCCGAAGCATGGTCGAAGATTTGTATGGCTTTGAAATCACTTCTCATTCCCTTAATTTTTATGGCATTTGCACAGATGAAAATTGTAAAGGAAAAAGTCAATAATTCGATTGAGGCATCATCAAAAAAGACCTAAGTACTGGTCAAAAAACAACTTCCCGATTAGGATTTTGGCGAATAGCTTGAAAAAACTCATTATCAATCATTTTTCCTTTGCCAAGGGCATCCCTTTGGGGCGCTATTGCGCCAAAAATCGTTAAATTATTTTTTGACGGTTTCTAAAGAGAAACCTTTATGCTTTTCTAAGCATAGACTATCAACAAATTACGTGCAATTTTATTAACTTTGCAACGTTTTTTAAAAAACAAATGCTTGCCACAAGACGCTCTTTTAATTTAAAAGAATCAACATTGAAATAAACTGTAGTAATCATTCCAAACCATGAGCGACGAAAAAAACACAATCGTAAGATACTCTGACGAAGAGTTGGGTGAATTCAAAGGTATCATCACCAAAAAACTGAGACGTGCTGAAGAAGATCTAGAATTTTATATGTCTCAACTGAAAGAAGGTGCCGATAATCCTGATGCCAAAGTAAAAGGTCTAGATGATAGTATCGGCATGGTCGAAACAGAGCGTTTACAAACGCTAGCATCTAGACAGCAAAAGTACATCAAGCACCTAAAGAATGCTTTAATCCGTATAGAAAATAAAGTATATGGTGTGTGCCGTGAGACAGGAAAGCTGATTTCTAAAGAACGCTTGAAAGCTGTACCTCATGCTACCCTATGTATCGATGCAAAAAAATCAAGGTCTAAGTAATTTGTATTCTTCATTTTAAGCCCTATTTTTTGAAACGTTCAACGCTTGTTCTATTGATTATCTTTGGTGTGCTCTTGCTCGACCAAAGCGTCAAAATCTGGATAAAAACCAATATGTTCCTCAATGAGGACTTCGGGATTTTTGGTCTTTCATGGGCTAGGATACATTTCATAGAAAACCCAGGCATGGCGTTTGGAATGACACTGGGCGGGAGCTACGGTAAGATAGCGCTCAGTCTGTTTAGGATAGTTGCGGTTTCTTTACTTGCTTATTATCTCAATATGCTTTTAAAAAGTAAGGCTTCGAAGGGCTTACTGATAAGTTTTGCTTTGATACTAGCTGGCGCCATCGGCAATATTATTGATTCCGCTTTTTATGGTTTAATATTTTCCGAATCGGGCTACAACGCATCGAAAATAGCAAGTTTTCTTCCCGAAAGTGGTGGCTATGCTTCTTTTTTACATGGCAACGTGGTAGACATGCTCCATTTCCCTATGTTTAGGGGGCATTTCCCCGATTGGTTTCCCTTTTGGGCAAATGAGTCTTTTGAGTTTTTCAGACCAGTTTTCAATATCGCTGACTCTGCCATTACCATAGGTGTTTTAAGTATTATCTTGTTTCAAAGAAGTTTCTTTAGTAGTGACGAACAATCTACTACAAAAGAAGGTACAACAAATGATATAGAAAACACTAGCGTTACTGCTTCTCCCGATTCTTTTGGAAAAGTAGAAGATGTCAAGGCGAATGATTAATGATACTTTGCCGACTTTGCCCTAGGGTGTTCAAAACCCAACAAGCTTGGGAAATAAAAACGGCGACGAAATCCCTCAATTTCGTCGCCGTTTTTAATCATAATATCCTCTTCAATTAGGGCTCATCTTCATCCGTATCCATAAAAACATCGATGGCATGTAATGTGTCTTCGATTTTCTTATAGTCAATATTGTAATAAATAAATTTACCTTCCCTTTCTGTATCAACAATACCCGCTTGTCTTAATATCCTAAGATGTTGAGAGGTAATAGATTGTTCAAGTTGAAGGGTGTTGTAAATTTTATTAACGTTGATTTCTTGATTTTGATCGATGAACTCCAGTATCGCCATCCTCAGGGGATGGCATAACGCCCGTAAGGTCTCAGAGGCGATTTGCAACTTATCGTTGTCAATCTTTGTTTTCGCTTTACTCATATTATGTAATGTTTTTTTAGCTACTTAAGCACTTCCTAATGGGACATAACAAGTGCTCAAGAAATAATGTTTTTTAAAAATATATTAAAAAAACTATTACAAAATAGAGTTTATTATTGACTTTTCCAAGTCACAACAAAAACAAAAAATGTTGCAACCTATTGGTTTACAACATTTTTTAATACATAAATTTGTTCTGGAATTATTATTTTGTATCGTTTTAACAGAAATCGAAACCTCCCTGATAAATGTTAGCAACAATACAGACCAGTCATTAATATTTCGATGACATCAAAATATCTCGTCTTGATTGTAACAATAAAATCAATAAGCTAATTCTTCAATCAATCTTGAAATTTGGTGCAACCTATCACCATTTAAAGAATAATAAATAAACTTACCTTCCCTATCAGTGTTCACTACACCTGCTCTTCTCAAAATCGCTAGATGCTGAGAGGCTACGGATTGCTCCAAGCGTAATTTGACATAAATATCCGTTACCGTCATTCGACCGTTTTCCTCCAAAATGTCGATAATTGACTGGCGTAATTTATGGTTTACAGCTCTCAATACAAGCACTGCTTTACGAAGCTCAGCATAGTCTAGCTGGATATCTGCTTTCCCTTGTCGCAAAATCACGCTTTCATTCTTATGCTTTCTCATTGGCATGAAATGTTTTATATAGTTAAATAATAATGTAAAGACACCTAGAGACTTTCAAATACAATGCCAATTTATAGTATATACTTATATGTTAATATATAAAGAAATAATTACCAGCGAACAAAACACATATTTTTATTTCAAATACATTAAAAACAAGGAGCGTTTCCCCCATGAACATCGGTTGTTATAAGTAAATACAGACTATTTTTTTTTGATTTTGGGTACCAATTTCTAAGTGCTAGAAGGGAGTTATGATGTCGTTTTCTCAAAGTATATCTCCCAGTATTTTTACATTCAATACGCTAGCTAATATAACCAAAAAACCTCATATACGTTTCTTAGACCTTGTTATATTTGGTGATTTGTAATAATTAGGTTTAGAATATGCTACATCCATAAACTCTTTTCGGGCATATTTTTCTAGGGCAAGCACAACGAGGTGTTGCGCCGAACACCTGACTGCCTCAAAAATAGCAGCATCCTTTGGTAAAACTTCTTGACATTTAGCAGCTCCATTTCCACAAAAAAGAATCTTTTTCCCCATTTTAAAATAAGCCTCGAACGCTGTTTCATCTACGATAAGATTATGTAGTGGTTCTAGCGCATTGAAATGCTCATCATATAATTTCGTATAAACTTCCATCCTTCTTGCATCGATCATCGGGCAAATCAACATCCCTTCACTAGTCGTTTTGGTAGCTTTTGCCAATGATTTCAAGGTGTCAATCGCAATTAAGGGTTTTCCCAAAGCATAAGCGATTCCCTTAGCGGTAGACAAGCCTATACGGAGTGCCGTATAAGAGCCTGGCCCTTCACTGTAAGCAATCGCATCAAGCTCATGGAGCGACAATTGAGCTTCTTTGATACAGGCCTCTATCAATAATGTGATTTTGGAAGCATGACTGTATTCTTTCAGTGATTCGTGCAAAGCAAGTACCTCGCCTCCTTTACTGACAGCAATAGAGCACAAATCCGTCGAGCTCTCGATATGTAGTATAATTGGATTCATAGTAATGAAAAAGGACGATTTCCTACTTGGAAATCGTCCTGCAAATATAATTTCTTTCTAAAAACTACACCAGTTTCTATTTCTTCAAAATAGACTTGATTTTCGCTGGGTCGTTCAGCAACATGACGGCCTCCTTTATTTCTTTATCATTACGAAGTCCTACTTCAATCATGCCTTTACTATAGTAATAACGTCCTACGATTTCCTTCTCGATTTGATTTGTAATCTCTTTTTTGTACTTGCTCAAATCATTCTTTTTACTAGAAAGAATTTTATCCTTAGCCGCCTTTAATTCATTTTTAATGGCATTCAAATAAAACTCATCTTTAGAGGTCTCCTCAAGCTCATTCAATAACGCCTCACTCTCAGTCTCATAATTAAAACCACGCTTCGCTACGAAATCCAAGAAGCCAGCATAATCCGTAAATCGAAAATCTTTTGCCGCAGGGATTGTTGGGTGTTTCAACTGATATTGTGTCACAAAATCAAAAATCAAACTTTCATTTTCCAAACTTCTTAAAACATTTCCTAATTGTGGGTCTTGCAATAAAATATCTGGTTTCACACCTCCCCCATCGAGTACGGTTCTCCCAGTACTAGTTTTGAACTGGGTACGTTTGGCATCAGGAATATCAACAGGCTCTCCATTTTTATATGATACTGCTTGTATACAGCGACCACTAGGGATATAATACTTTGCTGTCGTCAATTTCACTTTGGAATTATAGCCAACATCTCTCGTGTTTTGCACCAGCCCCTTCCCAAAAGTCCGCTGACCAATCAAGACACCCCTATCCAAATCCTGAATTACACCCGATACAATCTCAGAAGCCGAAGCAGAACCTTTATCCACCAAAACAACCAATCCAATATTTTCGTCTACCGGACGGTTCAGTGTTTTGAAACTTCTGTCCCAATCTTTCACTTTACCTCGTGTCATCACCACTTGTTCGCCTTTAGGAACAAACACATTTGAGACGTTTATCGCTTCGGTCAGCAAGCCGCCGCCATTGCCCCTCAAATCCAGAATCATCCCTTTAACATTTGGGTTTTCCATTTTCAAACGCTTCACAGCATCTGCTACGTTTTTACCAGCATTTTGCGTAAAAGTCGTCAAAGAAACATATCCCACATTATCGCTCACCATACCGCTGTAAGGCACATTTGGAATACGGACTTCCTCACGGGTCATTGTTACTTTGATTTGTTTGTTGGAGCCTGGGCGCTCAACCGTTAGCGTCACCTTCGTCCCTGGTGCCCCTTTCAATACATCGCTTATGTCGTCTGGACTCTTACCTTTTGCTGATTTTCCATCAACAGCAATGATAATATCTCCTGCTTTTAGTCCAGCTTTTTGAGCGGGGAAGCCCTCATGTGGGTCTGTAATAACCGCCTTATCGCCGACTTTGCGTACTAGTGCGCCAACGCCGCCATACTTCCCCGTCGTCATGTAACGAATACCTTCGATTTCTGACTCGGAAATATAATTAGTGTAAGGGTCAAGCGACTCCAACATCGCATCCAGACCCGTCCGCATCAGTTTGGCAGGGTCGATATCATCGACGTAGTAGGTGTTGATTTCTCGATAGAGATTGGTGTAAATCTCGATATTTTTTGCAATTTCAAAATATTTCCCGTGATTGTTGGTCATCGTTGCAATACCGACGAAACCAAGCAAAGCAACCATTGTGATGATTCCTATTCTTTTGATTCTTTTCATGGATATGATGTAATTGTTGATGTCAGAACTAATATAAAACGCCAAATCACGGGTAAAGTCGATTATAGCGTCGAGCTTTAACGTTTAGGTAATTAAATATAGCCGTTTTATATTGAAAAATAAACAATATGTGGAGAAGGAATTTAGGACAATCCCAAATAAGCATCCATAATGGACTTCAGCCCTATAAACAAATATTCTTGCCCTTCTTTACTCAAATCACCTTCTTCTTCTTCTGACATCAAAAAGTCTTCCACAAATGCCAATAAATCCTCTTGTGGGTAATTCTCGAAGAAAATATTCAGTTTTTCTCTAAAACTACCTTTTTCTCCTAGGAATTTTGACCAATTCTGCTCTTCTGAATCCCCGATGATTTGGTCAGATAAAATAGGGAGCGCTTGTCCGCCATGCTTGGTGAGTACAGACCACAAAACCAGATTCATAAACAACAACTGCTCTTTCTCTTCTGGCACCAACAGAGCAAAAGTCTCCGAGAAAACGTAGGCCAAAACCTGTGGTTGTGCCTCCTTGAATCGTTCTAATAAAACTTCATTGGATTGCTCATCGTTGTCTGCAATCTGACGGATAGTTGCGTCAATCCACGCTTCTTCTATGAAAGGAAATTTTTTCAAATGCTTTTTGTGGTAAAGGTAAGGAAAGAGAATTAAAGAGGGAATTGGGTTAGACCTTCAATAGGGATTTATAGCTACCAACCATATCTATGAAGCCCTGCGTTCTGCCAGTAAAACCTTTTTTTAATCAGATTTAAAAAATCAATTATAATTTTTGATATATTTCAATGCGCTTTTTCTTTGGTATGGATTTCCTCATTTTTTCAATCAAAAATTTAATTATTTCTCCTCGGTTCGGATAGGTTTCTGATAGGCAATTTTGCTTGTTTTCGTCAAAGATCATCAGGGAGGCAAAGTAATCTTCCATTGTTTCTGTTCCATCTGCGATGACAAAGTATTTTTTCC
>JAHDBO010000097.1 GCA_020630355.1 Saprospiraceae bacterium | reverse complement strand
TCACTTTCGTGAAAAGAGGACGCACAAGCCTAAAAAGGTTTGTGCGTTTTTTGTTACATTTAATTGATGAATTTCAGAACCTTCATTATTATTATACTATTTTTCTTGAAGTACTCATTTCTTCAGGGACAATATTCTAGTCAACAAGTCAATGATTTAATAGAAGAAATAAGATCATACAAGAGTGATTTTTTCGCAATGGTGGATAATGGAATATTAGAGCAGTTTGAAGAGAGCCGCT
Organism: Saprospiraceae bacterium; assembly: GCA_020630355.1. Classification (GTDB taxonomy): domain Bacteria; phylum Bacteroidota; class Bacteroidia; order Chitinophagales; family Saprospiraceae; genus JAHDBJ01. Next base: position 6,904 of record JAHDBO010000097.1, on the reverse strand, counting down.
GCTTGTTGACGCATGATGATTATTTGAAAATGAGGAATGAAAATGAATTTTATATCAAATATGTCGGTTATAGATATAGTTATAGAAAACAGATGGAAGAGTGGGGGAGACAGCGGTTTCTAGGAGATAAATGGATTGCATGGGAATTAATAATGGATGGGCTTATGTATTCATTCCATCACAAAAGAGGGATGACAGAATCGTTAAGAGTAAACCCAAAGCTTAAACTCTATTTGGTGAAATTTACTGATGAAGATATTCGAGCTATAATTGATTTTAATATTTCCTCTGTGAGTATTTATTTGATAGCAGAGAGTATTTTATACAATCCTAAAATAAATTGTACAAAAAAAATAGATTCACTCAAAAGCATAATACTTGGAAAATTAGTTACATCTAAACACATTATTGGAATTACGAGTGGATGTACAGTAGCACTTGGACCAGCAGATTTTATACTGTACGAATATTACCTGAAGGAACAATATATTTGTGAGATGAGTGAAACTGAATGGAAATCATTTTACAAAAAACATAATCTCAATACTAGCAGGGAATAACGAAATTAGGTCAGCGGATTTTACAGTTTGAACAGGAGCAGAAACTGAAAGACCGTTAGGTTGTATCCCTATTGAGTTGAACATTTTCTTTGATTCTTCTTCTTGTGTTTATACTAGTATATTAGACAAAAAAAATGCGTTTATTCTGCTTTGTAATACTATGTATAGCTTACTTTTCTTGTAAGCCAAAAACAACTTCTTTGGAGGCTATTCTAGAAGATTTACCTAGTTCAGTGCAGCAAGTTGTCCAAAATAAAAAAAAGCACAAGCTGCAAATCATCTATACCCAAATTGAAAAAGATGATTTTGGTAAAACCCATTTTCAAACGCAATCTTATGGCGACTTAAACGGAGCTTATTTTTATCCTGCAAGTAGTGTAAAGATGCCTGTAGCCATTTTGGCATTACAGCGGCTCAATGAATTACAAAAAACAGGCTATAATATAGATAAATATACACCATTAAAGATTGACTCCATTCGTGCGCCCCAATCTAGGGTGGAGCAGGATACGACCAGTGAAGATGGATTGCCATGCATAGCACACTACATTAAAAAACTATTCATCGTTAGTGATAACGACGCTTATAATCGACTATTTGAATTTCTTGGTTCTGAGTATATCAATCAACAACTGCGAGCAAAAGGGATTGACTCTACCCGTATTGTACACCGCTTGAGTGTAAGTGGCTTTGATAATCGATATACGAATCCAATGATGTTTTATAAGGGAGATTCGATAATGTATCGTCAAGAAGAAGGCTTTACAAATGACTTCCCTAAACTGAATCTTAAAGATGAATTACAAGGAAAAGCTTTTATTGATAATCAAGGCAATCTCAACAATACTGCTTTCGACTTTAGTCAAAAAAATTATCTTCCTCTGGAAGCTTTAGATGGAATATTAAAGCGAGTGATATTTCCAGAGGCATTTGAAACTAACCAACGATTTGATTTGACAAAAGCAGATCATCAATTTTTGAAAAGTTGTATGTCGATGCTCCCTAAAGAGTCAGAATATCCAAAGTATGATACAAGTTATTACGATAGTTATGCCAAGTTTTTAGTATATGGAGATAAGCAAAAGCCAATGCCAGAACATATCAAGATTTACAATAAAATAGGAATGGCTTATGGGTACTTGACGGATATTGCATACATCGTAGATACTGAAAATAAACTGGGGTTTATGCTTTCAGTAAGCCTTCGGGTGAATGAAAATGAGACTTATAACGATGGGCTTTATGAATATGACAGTTTGGGCATTCCATTTTTAGCGGAATTGGGACAAAGTATTTTACAATATGAACGGGAGCGCAAATTGAGCAGAGACTGACACCGATGCAATTCCAATAAAAAGCCACTCCTTGAAGTAAGAAGTGGCTAAAATAATCTAAAAGACGTTTTTAAATTTCCTATATCTTCATTTTACTTTGCCATGGCATTTTTGATCATCCCAACAATTGCCATAACGACACCACCTCCAACGCCACCACTAGCGACTTGCCCTAGGATACCCATAATATCCATTTCGCCACCGCCAGTACCCATGCCTAACATTCCGAGTAATTGTCCACCCAGTCCACCTCCAAGAATCCCGACAATAGAGTTTCCTAATGTTCCTAGGGAGTAATCCTTCATTAGAGAACCTGCAAGGTTACCACCTAGGGCACCACTAGCTAAAGAAATAATTGTACCAAGCATCTTGTTTAGTTTTATTAGTTAATAAGATGCTATAAATTTAGTAAAATATATTTAGCACAAAAAGATATTCTAAAAATATTTATAAATCCAATTATTATTTTGATTTGGTTTTCCATGCTTCTTTTACTCTATTCGCAAAGAATTTGGCAGAACCAGGGTTGACAGGCGTGATCTCATAAAAACCACCGTTGTCCATTTTGATAATCCTTTCTTTCTTCTTCATATTAACAACAGCGTCCGTAAAGCGACCATTACTAGACACGGCACTCATGACATTGTTTTTGTAAGCGAAATAATAGAAATTCCCGTTTTGCGGCAACTGAATGTATAGATAAAAACCATCGCTGAGATTAGAAGGCATTTTGAATTCTACATAAGCTTCTAGCAAACCATTGATTTTAATTCCATTGATAGAGCCGATTCCAATCATCCCTTTTTTGGAAATGAAAGATTGATAATCCGTATCCCAGAACATCGGTAATTTATTCAGGAAGATGGTGTGTTGGTCTCTTTTAGGCAGTTCAAAAGTCTTTTTGCTAGCCAAAGATTTCATCGCTAATTCATAATCCTTTTCTTTAGTGATGAAAGAAGCGGCCGCTTTTTGATTGAGGTCATTATTGGCAAGTTCTACGTCTTTATAATCAAAACTAGAATTGGCAATATCATTAACCATGATTTGTAGTACCTTTTCAGGGAATGGGAAATCTATCCCCACCATGAAATCGACATCGACCCCTGTATTGATGATAGGCGTGTCAAATCCATTGAGCGTGTCTTTTTGAGCAGGTATCATCTTGGTGAACGCTCGGCCAGCAGCCTTGATTTGCATATACTTCAAACCCTGTCCCAAAGTGAAGTCTCCTTCTGCATATATCTTTCCTGTTTTGGCATTAAAGGAAAGGAGATTGCCCCTAATTCCTTTCGCCAAGATTTTCGTAGAATCCCCCATAATGAATTCCTCTTTCTTTTCATTGTATTTTAGAATACCTCTTGTGTCCAAAATGTCCCTATCCTTACGGAAATAAAGTGGCGCCATGATAGAAGGGTAGAGCTGCGCCGTTTCCCGACTCAAATATAAGCCAGCCCGCACAGGTTGTCCATCAATGGATTTCGGTTCATCAAATCGTACAGCGAGGTCTTTTTTGTCCCCTTTACTCTTGAGCGACCACCAAGGACGATAGGATAATAGAGCTGCGTCCAGTTGAGCAAATCCATCAAACATCAAATCTTTGGAGTCCGAACTCAACGTAATAGAGCCTCGGTATTTCAGCTTGTGGTCGATATAAAAATTATCATCTTCAGCTATCTCTCCACTGGCACGGGTAGCGGTGGTTTTTTCGCTCCTGGCGCCTTTTCCTATTCTAGAACCAGTGATATTCTGTAATTCAAATTCTTGTTTTCTATTGGCTAGATTATATTCATAAAATCCACTAGCGGTATAGTCTTTTTTACCCTTTATATTGACCGTGGCTCGATTGATGACGTGGTTTTTGTTCTCTTTGCTAGCAACAATTTTGGCATTTTCGAGCGTGGTCATCACGGCATTTGCTTCGATAGCCACCTTTCCATCCCCAGGGTAAATCAAGGCGTCGGCAGATTGTACAAACTCGACACCGTCTACCTTCAAGGTGGAGTTTTTATAATCGTATTCTGCTGTTTTTCCCTCAAAGATTAAGGAGTCTTGCTCTGGATGGATAGATAAGAAAGAAGCGCTTGCACCTGGCTTTGATTTGAAGGCAATCGTTCCCTTGTTCATGTCCCAAGCAAATTCATCCATAGAGGTCTTATATTGGTTGTAAGGCATCGTCGTCGTGATTTCGGTAGAATTGGATTTGAAATTTCCAATATTCTTATCAAAATCAATTTTACCGTTCACATTTTTGGTATCAAAAGCCAATTTACCTGCTGCATCCGCCGCCCGTATTCTGAGGTTGCAAGTATCTGCCATGACGGACTTTGCGCCAAAGAGTAATAAATCGGCGGTCATCGCTGCCTTGCCCCAATCAAATGTACCAGAACCAAACACTCCACCTGGTGTCAAAATCAAGTTGCCTTTCATCGTGTGAATCCCCTCTGTGTACAAATCAAACTGTCCCGCTTTGGGTTTGATATACATACTGTCTTGATAAGGTTTCCACTGTATGGAAATATCCTGTCCTCTAACCTGTGGGATTTCTGGCGTTGTACGTTGTTCTTCTAAGGAAAAAACATTGGCATCGCAGACCAATTCCTTTGGCCGCAGACGAATGCTTTCAGAGTTGACGGAAGCATTGAGGTAACGAACGTTTCCATTACCATAAAATCCTTTATTGTTCAGCGTTAAAGTCCCTTTGAATTTGCCCTTATTGCGATAAGCAGTGAATCCATCTCCAGGCGTTTTTGCTACAAAACCAAGCGATTGATCTTCTTCCTGAAGTGTTACTTTCTCTTTAAAAGGAGGAAAAATCTCTGAACTATGCATCGTCCCATCAAAGTTCAAATCATAGGTTCTATAATCTCCCAATGGTGCTAGGGTAAATTTATCCAGCTCGAAATAAAATGAATCTCTTTTATAAATTCCTTTTAGACTCTCTTCAGTATCATAATAAATATATCCAGGGCCAGTGCTTCTGAAAGCAGGCATTTCAGGCGTTTCTTTTACACCAGACTTGTTGCCGGGAGCGTCAATATCCACAACGCCCTGAATATGTTCTATCCTAGAATTGATAGAGTAGGCGACTGGATTTTCTTTTTCATCTCTTCTTCCTTCAAATTTGAAAATATCCATATAGCGGATAGAGTCCATTTTGATTTGATAAGGCTGGTATAAAAAGTGGAAGTCTTTTCCTTCATAGTTGCTAATGCCGGCAAAAACACGACCGTCAAAGTCAATGTCTCGGTCTTTCTTTAGCACGACTTGCTTGTTGATGGGTTGGATGGCTACTTTATTTTTAGAACTAAATTCCATGACCTTCACCTCGTCGATAACGATAGCATTATTTTGTTTTAAGTTCATGACGGCGCTTGTCCTATCGGTGTAGGAACGAATAGAAACACCATCATAATCGACCTTTTTCCTAGCAGCATCTGCATAGTGGAGTGCCTTGTCTTGGATTTCCATCATTTCAGTCTCAGGGTCAAATTTTATGAATCCTTTCTCAACCAATTCATAGATTAAAGACTGGGCTGATTTTACATTGAACCTAGGGTTCATCTTTGTTGCAAATTCAATCGCATCTATCGTCTTGGTTTGGTATTCGTTATAGATGATGTTAAGAATGGCAATAGGGTTTTTAGTGGCAATATTCTGTATTTTTCGATACGCCCCCTCACTAAAAAATTCATTCGATTCGTAGATGTTGTCTTTTTTGACGCCACCCATGCTGAGCGTGTTTTTATTGAAGAAAATCGAGTCTTGTCCCAAGTCCCAAGTCAGTTTTTCCGTCCCAATCATCACATTGTGAAAAGTGCTGTAGAATGGATTGCGGTTGCTTCCTTTTTTGCCCCGGCTGAGTTGGATTCTTTTATTAGAAAAATCATATCTCAAATCAGCAGATGGATGCGTAATGCTACCCTGTGAAAGGGGCAATTCCACTTCCACCCCTTCAGCAATCATCCTACTCCCCAATTTAAAATTGAAAGATTTTGATTGTGCTTTCAAAGCTAGTTTTTCTTTATCGTCATAGATTTCTATCCTTGCCTTATTGTTTTTGTCTTTGCTGTATCCAGTTACGGTTTTACCATTCAACTGGAAGCCACCCTTGAATTTTATGCCTGGACCAAGAGCGGGTATGCTCAGATTTTGGTCAACTGAAGAGAACTTTGGAAAGTTATCAGCACTTTTTCTAGAACTCATCAATTTATCCTTCAAGTCTCCTTTTATGCTTTGCGTTCCAAAAAAATCTGGATGATTCAGATAAGCAACAGGACAGTCGAGTTCATTCTTTTTTAGGTCAACGCTGTATTTTTCTAATTTGGCATAAACGGCATCTGACATCCCTAGCTCAAGCCAGGATATTTGTCCTTTCTCCCCTTCCCATTTTTGGGTGAGAGGATAAAACACACCAGAGGTTTGTACCACTTCAATGCTGTCCGCTCTACTCACCGCTTTTAATGAGGCATTAGGAAAAGTGGCAGTGACTATATTATCTGCATATTTAAGTGCCATTTTTGGAGATTCCACGAGCCAGGAAGTCGTTTTACTGGCTTTGAGGGCGTTCTGTTCGTAAAGCAAAGCGGCAAATTCTAAGACTTTTTTGCTGTAAGGCTTTTTTTGAGCAGCCATCACTTGGGCGAGTACTTGGTTGAGTTGGTCCAATTTGCCCCCTCCCCGTTCGTCTCTAGCGATACCGTTCAGCGCTTTCATATAATCGAGGAAAAATGGGTTAGCCGACATTTTCTGCTTCAACATCGTATTGAGATTAGCATGGACCTCCTTAAATTGGGCCTCATTATAAGCAGAAACAACTCCTTTAAAAGTATTGAAAGTAGCTTCCAAATCCTTTCTCTTAGACGCATTGGTATATCCATCAAGCTGGGTCAGGAGTTCCATTTTGTTAGCAGAAAACTCTTTAATCGGCTGGGCGAATAAATGAACTATCAGAAAAGATAAGGTGAGGGTCAAGTATAGCTTGGACTTCATAAAATACATCTATTGATTTTA
>JAHDBO010000096.1 GCA_020630355.1 Saprospiraceae bacterium | reverse complement strand
AACTTGGAACTTGGAACTTGGAACTTGGAACTTGGAACTTGACTAATCTATAATCCTAATGACAGTACCAGAGCCTTTTTTACCGTACATTTCCTGCATTTCTTTCTTTTTCTGCTCCACGATTTCGTTGAACTTTGTTCTGGTCACTTTCTTACCTTTTTTGGGTTTGCGCAGTTTTTGCTCATCAACTGCATCTGTATTGATTGCTGTTGCCAGAATATGTGTTTTGCTCTTTTCTTCCTCTATGTTCATTTCTAAGATTAGCCCTGGCAACTGACCATACAAGCCTGGCCCTGCAGGAACGGGAATGGCAGGCGTAAACCAAGCCGTCACCGTTTTGGTACTATCTTGAAAAGTTGCTTTCTGGCAAGGCATATCTAAGAGCATTTTTTGCTCTGCCGTGATTTTCCAAGGAAAAGGTTCTAGTGCTTCATTGATTAGAAAATTTCTAGAGCGGAACTCCCTAAACTCCAATTTTTCATTATCCGCAAAGGAAGTGTGAATTTTGGTTCTGCTCCTGCGTTTGTGTATCCTGATATTCATGCCTCCGCTTGAATACTCTTCCTCCTCGTCTTCCGCTTCAGGAGCACTTTCATAAACTGCAGATTCTTGATTGAAGTAAAGCACTTTTTTGTCTTTCATACTACTAGGAAAAAGCTTCTGCATCGATTCATCCATTCCTTCCAATTTAATTTCAAAGGAATTTTCTTCAGTATAAGATACGGTGCCTTGTGTCGTTTGAGCTATCAAAAAAATAGGGCAAGCTAATAGCAAGAGATTGACGATTAATTTCATTGTAGGTAATATTTTGTTTTACAAAAATAAGTACAAGGTGTCCTCATTGTTGGTTTGAAAAATTCAATGAGTTGTTAACGATGATACAAACATAAGTCTAAAGTCCATCCTTCTAGGTTAATCAATCTGTATCTAAGGTTAATTAAGGTTAATCGACTTGAAAGTCCGCTAAAAGTGGTTGTACATTTGAAATATGAGACGTAAAAATCAATATCGCTTTTCTATCCTAGCCATGGCTTGTGGCTTACTCTTGCTCGCTGCCTTTTTAGGTTTTTGGCTCAAGCAAAACTGGGACAAAGAAGAACAACGCTTTGGAGAATATATAGATCATAAAGTAGAAATGACTGTACAAATGGTGGAAGATTCTATTTCCACCATAAGAGTTGTTAAGCGTATAGACAGCACTGATTCTATTGACCAGTCTTTTACCATTACGGTAAAATCCACTAGAGTTGAGCCTTATTATATAAATAATTTCAATCAACTACTCATAGAAGAAAATAACAAAGGGCCAGTCGTTGTTATCAATACACAAGACTCCCCTGATGACGAGAATCAAGAACCAAAAGAAAACGAACTACTAGAACAGCGTATTGTTTACATGAACAACATCGCCCTAGCCATAGACAACATCAAATCCGCCCCTTTAGGAATGGAGGAACCCCTTGACAGTATTTTACAAAAATATACCAGTAATTTGGATCTTAACCAAGATTACCCTTCAGCGATATTCATCGCTATTGATTCATTGCAAGCAAGCGAGGACTTTAATGCTGGAATTTCTAGAGCATTTGTTTATGGAAAAGATAAAGTCTTGTTTGCGGCACAATTCCCTAATTATCATCTGTATCTCTTTAGACAGATCTTACCACACGTTTTATTTTCGTTTTTATTGTTAGGCTTACTAGGCATCGCCTTCTACCTCATCAATAGAAGCCTGCTAGAACAGGAACGTTTATCAAAAATAAAAAATGACTTCATCAGTAATATTACGCACGAGTTGAAAACGCCTATCACAACGGTGAGCGTCGCCTTGGAAGCTTTGGACAGTTTCAATGCCATAGATAATCCAGAACGTTCTAAAGAATACATCAAAATCTCTAAGGGCGAGCTGAACCGCCTTTCCATATTGGTGGATAACGTGTTGAAAATGTCCATTTTTGAAGAAAAACAACCTGTTTTTAAAAAGGAGAATTTAGATTTAAAATTGATTTGTAAAGGCGTTCTAGATTCTATGCAGTTGCAGTTTGAGAAAAAAGGGGCAAGCGTCGATTTTGAAGCCAATGGAACTTCCTTTTTGGCGAAAGCCGATAAAGTACACTTCACGAATGTGGTTTATAATTTGATTGAGAATGCCTTAAAATACAATGACAAAACGCCGCATATCCAAGTCCACCTCAACGATTCTGCCAGACATATCCACATCGAACTCAGAGATAATGGCATAGGTATTCCCAAAGAATATCAAGATAAAGTATTCGAGAAGTTCTTTCGGGTGCCATCTGGTGACACCCACAATTACAAAGGGCATGGACTTGGCTTAACCTATGTTGCTAACGTAGTAGAAGCACATGGAGGCATCATCGACATTAACAGCGAAGTCAGAAAAGGCACCACATTCAAAATCACCATCCCTAAAATCCAAAATTAATGAACACCAAGATACTATATGTCGAAGACGAAATCCTCCTAGGGCGAATTGTCAAGGAGAGCCTAGAGAGTCGAGGTTTTCAAATCAAAATGCTAGAAACAGGCGTCAGAATCCTAGACGAGGTCGCTGCTTTCCAACCAGACATTTGTGTTTTGGACGTTATGCTGCCAGATATTGATGGCTTTACACTAGGAAAGACCATTCGCAAGGGCCACCCCAATCTACCCATACTATTTTTGACAGCAAAAACGCAAACAGAGGACTTGCTCAAGGGTTTTCAATCGGGCGGAAATGATTATATCAAAAAGCCCTTTAGCATGGAGGAGTTGATTGTACGCATCAATAATCTGCTCTCCCTTTCTCAAAGTGCAGCGCCTTCTCTTCCAGAAGACGAGATTCCTATTGGCAATTATACCTTTTTTCCTAGTCGTTTTGAGTTGGCTGCTCCCGACGCTTCTCTTAGAGTCTTATCCCATAGAGAAACACAATTGCTAGAGATTTTCTTAGAATATCAGAATAGAGCCGTAGAGCGCAAACACATTTTGAACACTGTTTGGGGGGATGATTCTTTTTTCAATTCTCGCAACTTGGATGTGTACATTAAGAAACTGCGTAGCTATTTAGAAAATGATGATCAAGTCAAAATCATAACGCTCAAAGGTTATGGTTATCATTTTTCTGTTGGGCAGTAAACCATAAAGCTCCTAGAGAAAGATTCCTCTAGGAGCTTTAAACCAGCCCTAATCGATCCGAGCTGTTATATAGAATATTGATGTAGATTGAGATTACCCCAATCCGTTCTGATTGCTATAATACATATAGGCCCACAATAGCACAAAAAGTAATAGAGCAACAAAAAAGCCTACTACACAATATCCTTTCTTTCCGTAATTCGTTGGTTCAGACATTTCAATCTTTTTTTAATGGATTTAAAATCTTCGCAAAGATGAAGAAAAAAAATCAATAGGACTTTATCTAATTGTATTTTTTAACCCACACTCCGTACTTCTTTCGTCTATTTTGATGGTCTAACACCTATCGCTGACATCCAACATCTACAACCGTGACATAGTATATTTAAATTTCAATCAATAAAAATCCCCCCCTACTTTAGTGATGCGTCCTTCAGAGCTTGTGTGATTTTAATTTCCCTTTTCATACCTCATTTTCTAGTATTTTTTGCAAAAAATAATTTTAATTAATATCACAACTCACCAACATATACACACAATAAAAATACATTATCTCTTTATAAATATCTATGGTACATATTTGAAATCAATCCATTAGGCTTTTTTAACTGTTACAAAACTTAATCACTAAGCTTCACTTACTAAGACAAACTGTTGTGTGACAGGCAAAAAAATCTTAGATTTGGACTATACTACTTATTTTAACCATGCCAAACTTACATTTTGGCGTCATAACGATGGCGCTGGTCGGTATTTTTGCGACAACTGTGCAAATTAAAACCATTTCGCAGAGTTTTGATATTTCTCAAAATCAAGACATCAAATTAGATGTTGATGGCGAGATTCATTATCAATATTGGAGCGGCGACAAAGTTGTTGTAGAAACTACTATCCAATCGGAATTGGCGAATCCATTCGCCTTACACTATGCTATCCGAAAGGGACACTTCAAACTAGAGAAAACCATTAAGTCTCAATCGGTAGTTATTACACCTAGGAAAATCAATTCGATTTTACTAGTAGAGGGACAACGACATACTACGAAAACGAGTTACAAAGTACTAGTGCCTAACAAGGCTTGGTACGACAGGACACAAAAACTTTGTGGGAAGTAAGCTGTGGGAATGTGTGGAAGATTATTCTACCCCCTTAACTCCCCTAATTTCTTGCTTTTTAGCAACAGTGAGGAATCCCTTCTGGGATTCCTTTCTTTTTTTTACTCCATCTAATCAAACTTATACTATTTTTGAGGGCATAAGCGTTCTGAACACATTTGTGCCTATCATGAAAAAATTCCTCATTTACATCGGAGCATTCCTAGGAATCATCCTCTTGATTTTAGTCCTTATAGCTGGTTTTTTTGAAGACCAAATCGGTGAGAAACTTATCACTGAGATCAATAAATCGCTCAAAACAGAAATCAGTAAAGAATCTTTTGACCTTTCCTTAATCAAAGGCTTCCCGAATGCCTCTGCCAGCCTAAAAAAAGTATCCTTACCCGATGATATTGATGGTACTTCCCTTTTTGAGGCAGAAGAACTTTCTTTTAGATTCAATTTGATGAGTCTTTTTGGCTCGACCATCAAAATAAAATCCGTCTTGATACGAGATGGGGCCATTTTTATTACCTACGATAAACGAGGTAATCCAAACTATGATATTTTCAAAGCAACAGAAAGTGCAACTGGCAATAAAAGTGACGCAGGGCTATCTATCGCACTCGAAAACGCTTCTCTTCAAAATATGGAGCTTATTTATGTGGACGAACAGGCTAAACAAGCTATGAAACTCAAAATAGAAACGGCGAATTTATCAGGAGATATTGGGAGCAATAGTTATGCGCTCGAAAGTGATGCGCAATTCATTTCCGAATTTATAGAAACAGTTGACGGGCGATATTTCGTAGGAAAAAGACTAGGCTACGATGCTAAAATCGGTATCAATACATTGGAAGGTAATTATACCTTTGATGGCGTCAAACTCAATATCGAAGACAACGAATTTAATGTCAACGGGACTATCAAAAGCTTGAACGAAGCTGCTGAATACGACTTGACATTGGATGGAGAGGATTTGACATTGCAATCACTTCTAGAAATCTTGCCTGAAGAACAACTCGCTTATTTCGGAGATTTCACAAGCAGCGGAGATATGAAGTTCGTTACAACAATCAAAGGAAAATCTAGCGCAACAAAAGACCCAGCCATCGCAGTGGATTTTTCTTTGGAAGATGGCCGCATTTCTAGCCCGAAGCTAGAAGATTCCTTCAAAGACGTCTCCATAACCGCAAAGTTCACCAACGGTGAAGGACGAAACAACGCCCAATCCACCTTTGAGATAGAACGATTCAAGGGCTACATCAGCCGAGAATTAGTCGAAGGGAAACTTTTGGTCAAGAACTTGGACAAACCAACCATTGATTTTGAATTAGATGGCGCTATTCCTATGGGTTCTGTCTATGGGTTACTAGACAATCCCAGTATTACCGACGGTGACGGCGAGATTGAAATCAATAAATTCAAACTAAAAGGCAACCTCAATGACATGATAAATCCTAGTAGGATTTACAAGGTACAATCATCTGGTATCATTAATTTCGACGATGCCATGCTCAAAGTCAATGGGGAAAAAATGATACTCGATAGGGGCAACATTATCGTTGAAAACAACAAAATTAAAGTAGAGGACTTGAAATTAGAGGGTGCAGGTAGCGAAATCCGCTTCAAGGGGATTTTCACGGATGTTCTGCCTGTGATTTTTGCGGATTCGCTCAACTCTAAAAATGCAGAAATGCACTTTGATGCCGAGCTGAACGCCCCTATGATTGATATGGACAAACTCTTAGGACTGTCCGATGTCCCCGAAAAAGGCGAAGTGGAGGAAGAAGTCTTTGATTCGCTCAAAACCAAGCAATTCCAAGAGCGAGAGCGCATCACCAATTTCCTAAAAGGAACATTCAAATCCAATATCAAAAAATTCAAATTCGGGAAAATCAATACGACCGATTTTGTGGGTAATCTTGCTTTTGACAACAACGAATTGGAAATCGATGGTAAGATGAAAGGCATGGAAGGGGATTTCGACTTGGATGGAACAGTCTATTTTGAGGAAAAACCAAGACTTCGTGCTAAGCTGCAATGTAATAGCATAGATGGGACAGAATTTTTCCGCCAGACGGAAAACTTTGGTCAAGATTTTCTGACTTATGAAAACATCGAAGGAGACTTGGACGCCAATATTGCGATTTATGCTTTTTGGGATGAAGAAGGGAACTTTGATTTTGAAAAACTGAGGGTATTATCAGACATCGTCATTACAGATGGAGAATTGAATGACTTCAAAATGCTAGAAGATTTCTCCACTTTCGTCAAATCAAAAGACCTGCGCCAAATCCGTTTTACCAAGACCCAAAACTGGCTGGAAATCAAAAACCAGACGCTCTACATTCCCGTCATGTTCATTCAGAGCAATGCCTTAAACATGACCCTAAGCGGAGAGCACACCTTCGAGCAAGACATCGACTATCAAGTCAAAGTCAATGCGGGTCAGGTCGCCTGGAACAAGATGTTCAAACGCCCAGGCGAAAAACCCGTCAAAGCCCGCAACGGACTCTTCAATTTGTACTATCGTATTTTTGGAAACTTAGATGATTATGATTTCAAATCTGACAAACGAGAAATCAAAAAAGATTTCAAGCGCAGCGAAATCCGAAAGGCACGCATCAAGCGAGAGTTAGAAAAAGAATTTGGACGCGCCAAAGAGGTCGAAAACGAGAAAAACACGGAAGACGTCAATGACGATAGTTACGATTCGGATGCAGATATTTTGGAGGGCTATTAGACTTTAGTAATTAGTCTTTAGATATTAGATTGCAGGTCATTCTTTTATAGCCTACAACCATCGCTAAGCCCGACAATAGAATAATGTTTATTGATGAATCGAAGATAGGAAAATCTACTTGCCCTAGAGCAAATGAAAATGTGAAGATATTTTTTTATTCCTTTCTATCCTAGACCTTGCAAAGCAAAACCTAAACTTTTGGC